>LNEA01000210.1 GCA_001464855.1 Rhizobiales bacterium Ga0077530 | reverse complement strand
TAGCGCATCCGCTCCAGGCCCGCAGCGATCCGGGAAGATGGTGTCTCCGATGGAACGGCTTGAATGCCGCCATTGTCGAGCACCAGGGCCACGTGTTTTTGCGCCGCCGCCGGCATAGCGAGGCAGCATGCGAAACCGGTCGCGATGAGCGCTTTAAGGGTTGCGGTCGACATCGGCGATCTCCTGCGAGCCAAGCGTCTGCTCGTTCTCCCACGATCGGCTGCGCCGTGGACGTACGATAGCACAGGATTGCGTCCTGTGGTGCTGTCTCTAGCTATGCCGTTAACGATAGTTATTCAAGTGACCGTCGTTCAAATTTCCGATCGATCACGGCGACGTCATTTCATTCGTCGACCCACTGGCAAGTCGCAGTCTGCGAACGGGCGCACCTTCCGGGCGTTCCTGCTATTTGGTGCTGCCCGCACGCGGGAAGGCGTGTGTGTCGCCCGAGAACAACCCTCGACCCGTTCCGTCGCTGCTCGGGGCAGACCGGAATCTCGGCTGGTGGCGTTGCGATTGGGCGGCCCGGGGCAATTCTCTATGACGCGTCACGACCCGTTCGCGGCGTGGGGGGGCCCGACGAACGACCGGTGGGACGACGGGTGGGACCGCGGCCGGCGCGCAAATCGGCTGGTCGTGCCCGCGGATCCAATCGAGCCAAGCTTCGAACTCCTCCCGGCCGGCGCTCGCGACCTTGATCCGGGGCGCATCCTTGCCAAGGGCGGTGCGCCCGAGAGCTTCGATGCCCACATGCGCCAGTGCGGCGTTACCGTTGACCGAACCGCTGAAACATTTGTGGCGCGTCAGTTGCGACTGAACCTCTCTGATCAGCGCGCCGCGATCGAATTCGGCGGTCGCAGGTATCTCCGACACACCCGGCGTCTGGGCGGTGGCGGGAAGCGCGGCAAGCCGCACTGCTCCGAGATCGCTCCGAACCCACGGCAACTGGCTGCCGCGCGTGCGCTCGAAAACATCCTGACGCAGCTTGCGGCCAAGATCGGCGGAGGTCAGGTCGTTGCCGACGAGATACGATGCGAGCAGTTCGGCAAATGGGCTCTCGACGTCCGAGCGCGTAAGCTTGCCGGGCATATTGGCGAAGGCGACCATGAAGCGGCTGCGGTCGCGCATCCTGGCCATTGTCGGCGAGAGGCCAGAATTGGCGCGCGCGAGCGCTTCCGTGGTGCGATCGGCAAGCCCTGCATCGACGAGCAGCACATTGGCCTGCTTGGCGTTCATCAAATCAGCAATCTCGTCCAGCGAAATGGCCGATTGCTCGATCGGGCGTCCTGGCGCGGCGTTGCTGGCCATCAGCAGATTGCGGCCGCTCGAGTCGAGCGTCACGCCCTTGAAATAGAACAGTGCAACTTCGGCGTCTTTCAGTTCGCCACGGAATTCGTTCATATACTTGCGCATGCCCGCCTGGTCTTGCTGGCGGCCGAAGATGACGCGGTAGTGCATCCGCTGGAGACCGTCAGCGATGCGCGAGGCGTGCGATCCCGAAGCGTCGGTCGACGACGGTGCGACGGCGGAGATCCCGCCATTATCAAGCACGAGGGCGACATGCTTCTGGGCTGTCGCAGGCGCCGCGGCGCAGAAGACTAAACCAGATGCGATCAATGCTTTGATGGTGGACGTGGTCATCGGCGGTCCTCGGTGGGACGCAGGATATTATCTGAAGGTAAGGCTGCAATTGCTGGAGAGCGTAGCATAAGCGGACGTCGTGCGTCATAAGCTATGACGTCCACCCCGCAACTTCAAGTGATCGAAGTTCAGCATTTCTCCGCGTCACGGAAAAGTCAACAGGTCGTAGAGCGAGCGCTAGTTGGCGCCGGCGAGGGGATTGACGGGTCCGATGCCGCGCAGGATCTGGCCGATCAGGCCGGTGTCGCGGGCATGGCTTGGCGTCTCGCGCTTCACGTAGTCGAACAGCTTGCCGTCCTTCTTGCCGTACTGAGCGACACGCTCAACCGTGCCGACGGGATTGAAATAGACTGCCAAGACCTTGCGGTCGGTCTCTGTGGGCTTCAGGAAGGCTGTCTGCTGCGTGGTGCTGGAAATATAATAGAAGGCCGTGTTGCCGGAGACTGCAGACGTCGTGTCCGGTGTGCCGAGCGCGAGGCGAACGGCAGATTGGGCCATGCCGGGCTGGACCTGCTGAATATCATTCTCGTTGAATTGGTGGCCGTGATGCATGGTGATCGGCGAGCAACCCGCTGTCGCGCCGGCCAGCGCGGCGAGAAGCACCACGACGGTCGCAATCCCGCCTCGCGCAGGTGCCCGCGCGACTCCGTCTCGACGATGCGCACCCTGCTTGCCTGTCATCAGGCTCCCCCAGCTTAGTCGTCCGAGTGTCGTCCCGGCGAAGGGTGAGCCACCCGGGTGTCGCGAATCACGACGACGCCTGCCTTGACATTCGCCTAGCGTGGCCGTCCAACACTGGCAATGCCGCCCCGCCGTCGATCCCCGGCTGCGTGGTGCCCGGCAACCTCGTCAGTCCGCGGCCGATTGAGCCCGATTTCCGGAGCCCACCAAGAGATATGTCGCCCGACAAGAGCCGAACTCCATCCTTCTGGCCCCGGCTGCCTCGCCTCAGGGCGCGCGCGCCACAACGCCGTGTCGGCCTCAGCCTCTACGAGGCAATTGTGGCACAAGCGCGCTCCGAGGCGTTCTACCGCGACCACGGCGTGCCCGACACCGTCAACGGCCGCTTCGAAATGATCGTCTTGCACGTGGCGCTGGTCGTCGCGCGACTCCAGGCGGAAGGCGAGGAGGGGCAGGAGCTGGCACGCACGATGCTGGAGGCGTTCGTCGCCGACGTCGATGACGCCTGCCGCCGGATCGGAATCGGCGACATGGGCGTGCCCCGGCATGTGAAAAAGGCGACAGCCGCGGTGCTGGAACGCGGCTCGATCTATCGCACCGCGATGGCCGCGCCGCGCACCGGTGACGATGACCCGTTGGCAGACGCGGTCGGCGTTCATGCATGGGGCGAGCCGCTCACAACCGATCATGCCGGCCGGCGCGCGCTTGCCGACTACGTGCGACGGACCGTAGCGTCGCTTGACGCGCAGTCCGGCGAGCGCATTACCGAGGGCACAGTGCTGTTCCCGAGCGTATTGACGAATTAGGATGTCGGCCATGGACGCGATCCTCGATTGGAAACACGACACGCGCGCAATCCCGGAGGCCGGGCTCTCGACAACTCGGGAGGCGACGGCCGATGAACGCGCGGCTGTAGCGACAGCAATGGAGCTGCTGGCCTGCAATCGCCTTGTCGCGCGCTACGATATCTCAGCCGAGGCAGCCGGCCGGTTCCGGCTGACAGGCACTGTCGACGTCACGGTCAGACAAACGTGCGTCGTCACGCTGGAGGAGATCGAGCGCCGTTACTCTGCGCCTTTGGATCTTGAGTTCTGGCCTGCTGAAATGCTGGCCGCTGACGCCGATGGCGATATCGATCCCCTCGGCGCGGACCGAGAGCCGATCGAGGAGGGTCGACTGAATGTCGGCCGTATCGTCTATGAGGAACTCGTGAGTGTGGTCGATCCGTTTCCTCGTCGCGACGGCGCCAAAGTCGACTGGGAGGACAAGGAGGGCGCCGCACGGACGCATCCGTTCGCCCAATTGGCGCGCCTGAAGCGGACAGAGGACTGATCCGCGGAGGCGCCGCGGTATCCACGGTGCTGCGAGCTGTCTAGCCGGCAGCCTTGCAAGCCGGCGCTGAGCGGCCATATTCAAAGTAGTGCCACGGTGAAATCGGGCGGTTGCCCGACGAAGTCTTGTATCCAGCCCGCAGGGCGTTCAACTTGATCGAGGTCTACAACACATGTTCTCCTTTTCGCGTCGCCCCGTCGTGCCGGTCCTGCGGTTCGTCGGACCTATTGGGATGGCGACGCCGCTGCGGCCCGGCCTTGCGCTCTCGACAGCGGCAGGGGCGATCGAGAAGGCTTTCACCGCATCGAAGCTGTCATCCGTTGCCATCCTGATCAATTCGCCCGGCGGCAGCCCGGTGCAATCCCATCTGATTTTCAACCGCATCCGCCAGCTCGCGCGCGAACGCGACAAGCGCGTCTACGTGTTCTGCGAGGATGTCGCTGCGTCCGGTGGCTACTTTCTGGCGTTGGCGGGCGACGAGATTTATGCCGACCCATCCTCGATCGTCGGCTCGATCGGCGTCATTTCGGCCGGTTTCGGGTTCGACAGGGCCATCGAGAAGCTTGGCATCGATCGGCGCGTGTACACCTCCGGCGGAACGAAGAGCATTCTCGATCCCTTCAAGCCCGAGAAGGCCAGTGATGTCGAGCGACTGAAGGTGCTTCAACGCGACGTCCATGAAAGTTTCATCGGGTTGGTCAAGGAACGACGTGGCGGCCGTCTGACGGCGCCGGACGACGAGCTGTTTTCGGGGGCATTCTGGTCGGGCCGAAAAGCGGTCCAGCTTGGCTTGATCGACGGCATTTCTGACGTCAGGACCAAGATGCGCGAACTTCATGGTGAAGACGTCCGTCTGCGTGTGATGCCGATCGGCGGCGGCGGTCTCCTGTCGCGGTTGCGCCGGCCGGCCGGTTTCAGCCTGGGTTCGGCTGCGGAATTAACGTCGGGACTCAGCGCATCGCTTCCCGGGGACGTGATTTCCGCCATCGAAGCACGCGCGCTATGGTCGCGTTTCGGCCTTTGAAGCTGTGATACAATGGCTGAATGGAGGGTCCGTCATGCCGCAACTTGTGGGATTGATGGTCGTAGGTGCCGGACTGTACGCCGCCTACAAGGCGCTCGGTCGGATGGCGCAACGGGTTTCCGTCGAGGTCAGCCGGGCCGAGGAGGAATTGCGACGGCGTGCGGCGGCCGCAGGCGCGATTGAGAAGGATCTCGGCGCGCTCGAGTGGGACGATGCGCAGCAGGTCTACCGCCCGAAGCGGATCGGATAGCTGGCTGCGCTGTTGTCGCGATTAGCGGTACGATTTGGCCTTCAATCTGCCGCCCAGCTTTTGCAACGGCCAATAGTGCCTTGTTATTTATCAGCAACGAATCGTCGCCATCGGCGTCCGGTGCCGTTTACAGGGCCCAGGCCCGCTGCTAGAAGCCCGATGCAGCAGCCAGCAAGGAGCATCGGGCCATGCCCTTCGACGCGCGCCAAAATCCGGGCGGCCACGCCCCACCGCGAATCAAGGTCGTTGCCGGCAATTCCAATCTGCCCCTCGCCGAGGCGATCTCCTCCTCCCTGAAAATCCCGCTCACGCGCAGTGTGGTGAAGCGGTTCGCGGACATGGAAGTGTTCGTCGAAATCCAGGAGAACATTCGCGGCGAGGACGTCTACGTCCTCCAGTCGACGTCGTTCCCGGCCAACGACAACCTGATGGAATTGCTGATCCTCGTCGACGCACTGAAACGCTCGATGGCGCGGCGCATCACGGCGGTCATGCCCTATTTCGGATACGCGCGGCAGGATCGCCGCCCCGGCCCTCGCACGCCGATCTCGGCCAAGCTGGTTGCCAACCTCATCGAGCGCGCCGGCGTCGACCGCGTGATGACCGTTGATTTGCACGCCGGCCAGATTCAGGGCTTCTTCGATATCCCAACCGATAACCTGTTTGCCGCGCCCGCGATGACGCGCGACATCCAGGAGCGCCATGATCTCTCCAAGCTCATGGTGGTCTCGCCCGACGTCGGCGGTGTGGTTCGGGCCCGCGCATTGGCGAAGCGGATCAATGTGCCGATCGCGATTTGCGACAAGCGCCGCGAGCGGGCTGGCGAATCCGAAGTCATGAACGTCATTGGCGACGTCAGCGGCAAATGCTGCCTGCTGGTCGACGACATCGTCGATTCTGGTGGTACGCTGATAAACGCCTGCAACGCCCTGCTCGAAGCGGGCGCGTTGGAGGTGGTGGCCTATCTGACGCATGGTGTTTTGTCCGGTGGCGCGGTATCCAAGATTACCAATTCGCGGATCAAGTCGCTGACGATCACGGATACGATCCAGCCGACTGAGGCCGTCCGAGCCGCCAAGAACGTTCGGGTGCTTTCGCTAGCGCCGTTGTTGGCCGAGGCGATCGCCAGGACCGCTCGGGAAGAGAGCGTTTCGAGCCTTTTTTACTGAGTTCGAAGCGCTGTTAATCGATGTGAGGCACGCTCGCGCCGGTGGCATTCGCCGGCGGTGTGCTTGCGTCGTGGGTTGATTTTGGGCGGAGCAGCGACGCACCATCTTGCGTCGCGGCCTGAAAAAGCGCATATACAGCGCGTCGAACTCGCTTTGGTGCGCACTATACGGCAGCGCGGCTGCGCTGATATCGGTCACACTCCAATGCGTGCTTTGATGGCTGCAGCAATTCCGCTCGCGGCTCAAGTCATCCTTGGAGAACTACGAATGGCTACCGGCACCGTCAAATGGTTCAACTCTCAGAAGGGCTATGGGTTTATCCAGCCTGACGAGGGTGGCAACGACGTGTTCGTGCACATCTCGGCCGTCGAGCGCGCGGGTCTCAGCAATCTTCGTGAAGGTCAGAAGATTTCGTACGAGATCGAACGTGGTCGTAACGGTAAGTCGTCAGCCGTGAACCTTCGGGTCGACTGAAAGACGCCCCGAGAGGGGGATGGGGGCGGGCTAAGCCCGCCCCCTTTTGCTTGGGCCTCTGGACAATCACGAGATGACGCCGGAGCGGGATCCCCCGCGCGGTGCGAGGCCGGAAAGGATGCGGAATGGCGAAGGAAGAAGTGCTCGAATTCGAGGGCGTGGTTGCCGAAGTGCTGCCGGATGCGCGGTGTCGCGTCCAGCTCGAAAACGGGCATGAGGTGATTGCCTACACCTCCGGGCGGATGAAGAAAAATCGAATCCGGATCCTGGCCGGCGACCGCGTGACGGTCGAGATGACCCCCTACGATCTGACGAAGGGTCGCATCAATTTCCGCCACAAGGATACCCGCGCTCCGACGCCGAGCACAGCGCCGCGGCGGCCGCCTTTCCGCGGAAAGCGCTGAGTTACCTGCTTAATGCTTGGAGCTTGCTGTCGGGCCGAGGCGCTTGCCTCGTGCTCGGGCCGTTTCGTTTCGGTCGGCGGTGATCCAGCAACCGGACCGCATCACGATCCGGACCTCAGAAGCATGTTCGCTCGAGGCGAGAGACGCTGGTCACTGTACCAGTTCCGCCAAGGCCATTGGCGCGACGGGCGCTCTTCCTACCAGACGCCTTCCCGTTCCCGCAGCCCGAGCATCTCCTCGATCCGTCGCCGCGAGCCGGGGTTGATGGTCTCGGGCAATTCGTCCGGGCGGAAGAATGCAGTCTCCGCGATTTCCATGTTCGGCGCAGTCGTGCGAATGCGATGCCAATGGCGGATGACGTACATCGCGACGTGGTCGCCAGGAAAAGCGGACCTGTTGTCGTAGATGCCCATGAGTTCGGGCGCGCCGTCGATAGCGATGCCGGCTTCCTCGTCGAGTTCGCGGATCAGGCTTTGGTCGAGCGACTCGCCGAACTCCACGCCGCCGCCCGGCAGCATCCATCCATGCGCGTAGGTTTGGCGCACCAGCAGAATGCGTCCATCGCTATCGACGACGATGCCGCGCACGCCGAGCGTTAGCCCGCGTTTCCATCGCCAAAATTTTTGAACAGCGCGACGGGCGACCTTATCGAAGATCACCGGCGCGACGCTCTCGATCGCGCTTCTCAGCCCTGCTGTGCCGGACGCGCGCCGAAACTTCAAGCGAAGGGCACCCTTGGCGTTGCTGACGGCTGACAAAAGCGCGCTGATGCTCGCCTCCATTTGGCTGATGAGCCGGTGGATACGCAAAACACCACTTCAGGTTGCATAAATCACGCGACGCAATCAAGGCTGTCGAGCAGGTTTTCGACAGGCTGCTGCGTCACTGCGCCGATGACGCGCGCGCCGTGGCCGTCAATTGCTCGATGTAGGCAACCGTGCCGCGGACCGACCGAGAGAGCATGTCGAGCGCTTCGACCATGCGGCGACTTTCCGCCAGTTCCGCGTGCTCGCCTTTGGCCGCAAGTAACAGTGATTCCACCAATTCCGAACATTCCGCCACGCTCCATGCACCGACGGCGCGGGCCGAGCCCTTCAACGTATGCGCGGCCTCGATCCAGTCCTTGCGCCCCCGTGAAGCGTCCATTTTTGCAAGATAACGCGGCGCATCCATGGCGAAGAGGTCCAGGACTTCGTGCTCTAAGGCCTTGTCGTTGAGCGTGAAACGCGACAGATGAGCCCAATCGATCGGGGTCTCGGACGTTCGACGCGATGCGATCTTGCGCACCGCGGTGTCGCGATTGCGTTCCGTGCTGCGATCCTGACCTTCAAGCACCGTCGTCGGCATCGTCGTCTCCAGCTCTGGAGGCCTGGCCAGGCACCCGCTCATGGTGCCCGTCGAGTTCTATTGTGGTCGGCCATTCGTCGATCTTGCTTCAATCAACCCACGACATTTTCAACCAATTCTGCACACAATGCCCTAACGTCGCGTAACGATGGGACCGCAAAGGCGCAGCAAATTTGTCGATAATCGGTGCGCCTCCTGGCGATGTTCCACACCTCCTTGCGTCCGACTGAGAACGGCGCCCCAAAGCAGCCCCATTGAGCTGCGATCTCTACGAGGGCTCCGACGCAAACCGGGGGGTGCCAAGGTTGGCACGTGTGGCGTCGGTCGACGGCGGGATTTGTATCAGCGCGCTTTGTATCGAATCGAGTGGATCACGCGATTCGCCACTGTGCGTCCGGTCGTCAATACGCTAATGAATCGTGAGCGTATTTTCTTGGAGGGGGGCTGCGCCAAGGGCACTGTGTCGAGGCACGGCGCTATGCGCGGCGGAATGGGCTGATGAGCCAGGGGTCACCGAAGGACGACAAGCCAACCGCTGCCGATCCGGTGCCGCCACCATTGCGCACTGAATCGACGTCGTCGGCTGCTGCTG
>LNEA01000209.1 GCA_001464855.1 Rhizobiales bacterium Ga0077530 | reverse complement strand
GCCTTCAGGACCGCCGCTGCTGGCGCCGCTGGCGACGGCAGCCGCCCGCAAGCCGATTGAAAAACCTGAGCCGCCGGTTGCGCCAAAGGCCGGGTCGACGGTTGTCGAGGTCGGGCCGCCGCCGATCGCGTCGAAGGTCGCTCAGCCGGCTGCGCCGGCTGCGAAGGATAGCGCGCCAGGGAGGGATACCGCGACAGCCAAAGGGCCGCCGCCGTCGGCGACCAAACCGCCCGCCCTGCCGCCCATGACGCCAGCGAATGCCGAGACCGACGATGTCGAACCCGGTCGAGGTGGCGGTTCCAGTGGTGGCAGCAGTCGCAGTTCCCGCCGTCGTGCGGCCGGGCCGTCGCGTGCCACGATCGCCGCCAACGACGATGTGCCGTCGATCGGTGGATTGATTTACGCATTGCAGCAGAAGCCCTCGCAACGGCCGATGATGGCCGCGGCGATCGCGAGTGGCGTTTGGGCGGTGCTCAGTCTGCTCCTCGGTTGGGCGATGTTGGCGCCGGAACTTCAGCGCGCGCCGACGATTC
>LNEA01000208.1 GCA_001464855.1 Rhizobiales bacterium Ga0077530 | reverse complement strand
GAACTGGGAACGGCCGATATCACGCGGGTAATGAAGCTGCTGCCTCACCGCTACCCGTTCTTGCTGCTCGATCGCATCAAGGACATGGACGGTGACGAAAGCTGCGTCGGCATCAAGAACGTGACGATCAACGAGCAGTTCTTCCAGGGTCACTTCCCTGAATTTCCGGTCATGCCCGGCGTCCTCATCATCGAGGGCCTGGCGCAGACCGCAGGTGCCCTGTGCGTGGCCAATCTCGGTGCCGACTACAAGCCGAGCATTGTGTATTTCATGGGGATCGACAAGGCGAAGTTCCGCCGTCCGGTGGTGCCGGGCGACCAGCTGCACTATCATGTCCGAAAGCTGCGCAGCCGCGGCCGCGTGTGGCGGTTCTACGGCGAGGCGCGGGTGAACGGACATGTTGTGGCGGAAGCAGAGGTCAGCGCGATGATCACGGATACAGCGGAAGCGCGTGCCTTTGCAGCCCAGAAAAACGGCTGAGGATGCCAGAAGCCGGAATCCACGCGACTGCAATCGTCTCAAGCGAAGCCGACGTGGCGCCAGGTGTCGAGATCGGTCCTCGCTGCCGGCACACGCATCGGGCCGCATTGCATGATCGGCGGCCACGTTCATCTCGCCGAGGCCTGTGAGCTGCTGAGCCACGTCGTGGTCGCTGGACGCACGACCATCGGCGCGCGGACGCGCATATTCCCCTTCGCCTCGCTGGGTCACCAGCCACAAGACCTCAAATATGCCGGTGAACCCTCGACGCTCACGATCGGCGCCGACTGCCTGATCCGCGAAGGCGTGACGATCAATCCCGGCACCAGCGGCGGCGGCATGGCGACCGTGATCGGCCACCATTGCGCTTTCCTTGCCAACTCCCACGTTGGCCACGACAGCCACATCGGCAATCACGTCATCTTCTCCAACAACGTGATGCTCGCTGGCCATTGCCGCGTCGACGACTTCGTAATCATGGGTGGCGGCGCAGCGGTCATCCAATACACTCACGTCGGCACGCACGCTTTCGTTGGCGGTATGTCCGCGCTCGAGAACGACCTCATCCCGTACGGCATGGCGATCGGCAATCGCGCGCGATTGAACGGTCTCAACATCGTCGGCCTGCAGCGGCGCGGTTTTTCGCGCGAGCAGATCCACGCTTTGCGCCGCGCTTATCGTCTCCTCTTCGCCGACGAGGGAACGCTGAAGGAGCGGCTCGACGATGTGGCCACGTCGTTCGCCGACAATCCGATCGTGCAGGAAATCGTCGCCTACATCCGCGCCGACCGGAAGAAGGCACTCTGCACGCCTCGCGACGTATCGGAATAGGGAGCCGCGCGCGGAAGCCCGTATGGATCGCGGTCCTTTAGGCATCCTCGCCTGTGCGGGAAGTCTGCCGATCGAGATCGCGGAGGCGGCGACGCGTGCTGGGCGTAGCGTCCATCTCGTGGGCGTTGCGGGGTTCGCCGAGCCGGGTATCGCCGCCTACTCGCATACCATCGTCAATCTCGGCCAAATCGGCGGGATCCTGGCGAGCTTGCGAGGCGCGGGATGCCGGGAACTGGTGATCGCGGGCGCACTGCGCCGCCCCAATCTTCTAAAGGTGCGCGTCGATCACGGTTTCTTCCGCGCCATCGGGACAGTGCTGCGGCTCACGCGCGGCGGCGACGACAGCGTGCTGCGCCGGGTCGTGCGCTTCTTCGAGAGCGAAGGCTTTGAGGTCGTTGGCGTCGATAGGGTTGCGCCGCACCTGCTGGCCGGAACCGGCGCCCTCGGCCGCATCCAACCACGCCCCGAACACCTGCGTGCGATCTCGCGGGCGTCGGCGTTGCTGGGCGCGCTCGGCCGCTTCGACGTCGGACAAGGCGCGGTCGCGACAGGTGATCGCATCATCGCGATCGAGGGAGTCCGTGGCACCGACGCGATGCTGGGTCAGGTACGCGCATGGCGGGCAGACGCGGCCGTCGTGGCGCGCGAGGATCGCGATCTCGGCCGCGCGGTACTCGTCAAATTGCCGAAACCAGGCCAGGAATTGCGTGTCGATCTCCCTGCCATCGGCCCCCGCACGGTGGAACGAGCGCACGCGTGCGGGCTTGGCGGGATTGTCGTTGCAGCCGGTCGTTCGCTGGTGCTGGAGCGGGCGCAGATGATTGCGATGGCCGATGCGCGCGACTTGTTCGTCGTCGGAATCGAAGATGGGGCGTCGGCAGCGGGCGAGGCCAAGAAAGCCGATGGATTGGAGGAGCCGCTGCTGTTTCGTCCGCTCGGATGGCATCGCGCGAAGGCACCTGAACGCCGAGACGTCGCGCTCGGCGCGCGCGTGCTGGCCGTTCTCAAAGCCCATGACGCTGGCCGCGCGGTGGTCGTCGTCGGCGAGCATGTGCAAGGGATCGACGCAACCTTCGGCGTCCGCCGTCTCCTGGGCGGGCTTGGCCGCAGCAGTCACTGGGGCCTTCGCGT
>LNEA01000207.1 GCA_001464855.1 Rhizobiales bacterium Ga0077530 | reverse complement strand
CATCGAGTCGACCGCTGCGCCTGTTCATCATTGCCGGTGAGCATTCGGGCGATTCACTCGGCGCGCGCCTGATGACGGCGCTTGCTGCCTTGCGGCCGAACGGCGTCGCGTTCGAAGGCATCGGCGGGCCGAAGATGGTCGCGGCGGGGCTCACCTCCGTGTTCCCGATGAGCGAGATCGCGGTGATGGGACCGGCCGCCATTCTCGCGCAACTCCCCCATCTGCTGCGCAAGATCAGCGAAGCGACGCGGGCCGCGCTCGCTGCCGAACCCGACGTGGTGGTGATCATCGATGCGCCGGAATTCACGCATCGCGTGGCGAAGAAGATCCGCCGTGTGCGGCCCGGGATTCCAATCGTCAACTATGTGTCGCCGAGCGTGTGGGCATGGCGACCGTGGCGCGCGCGCAAGATGCGCCCCTATGTCGACGAGGTGTTGGCGCTTCTGCCGTTCGAGCCCGGCGTTCACGAGCGTCTTGGCGGGCCGCCGTGCACTTACGTTGGCCATCCCCTGGTCGAGCGGCGGCCGTGGATTGCCGCACTCGATCCCGAGCCGCTGGCGCGCCGACTCGGCCTCGCGACTGATCGCCAGCCGCTGCTCGTGCTGCCGGGCAGCCGCCGCAGCGTGATCAGCCGCCTGTGGGGACCATTTTCGGCGACATTATGGGAGCTGCATGCAC
>LNEA01000206.1 GCA_001464855.1 Rhizobiales bacterium Ga0077530 | reverse complement strand
GCCTCGCCGCCCAGGTCCGGCCTGATCTCACGCACTAGGTCGTCATGGGTGTTCGTCCGCCAGATCGAGACAATGGGAAAACCCGACGCAACCACGCGGGCACTCGGGTGAAACGCCATGCGAGCATCCTGGAGCCCATCGGGCGACATCGACGACAGGCTCGCAACATCGACCGGGCGATCGTCGGCAGCATGGAAAGCTATGGCGCGCGCCCATTCGAGACGCGCTACATCGCCGAGATATGGCAACTCCGCCACGGGCTCGAAGCGATCGAGGAAGTCCGGAAACTGGCCGCCATACGCCGAGAGCACCGGCGATCGCGGCGGATGGCGCTCGATAAAAACGAGCGTCATCGCGCGGAAGAAAGCCTCGCCGACCAACCGCTCGACAACCGGAAAGCGTCCCGCTAGTGCCGCCGACAGGCTGGCGTTCACGTTGTTGCGGTAGATCCCGAACCGTCGCGCGGCATCTGGGCTGCCAGCATTTGAGATGGCAGCAGGCGTGCGCGGCTCAGCGTCGAGCAGCGCGGCCGCAAATGCACCTTGAAATGCCAGTAGGCGCCGCGGCGGATCGGGCGCGTCGGATCTCATGCGCGAACCTGCTTGGCGCTATGCCTAACCATCACACAGTCGGCGCAGTGCGCTTCCGCAACAAGCGTCGACCAGATGGGCACGTTGTTGTCCCACTCGATGAGCGTCGGTATCGGACCGCTGCGGGCGATCAGGCGTTCGTAGAGCCTCCAAACTGGATCGGCGACGCATCGATCGTGAGAATCAATAAGCAGCGGCGACGTGGCGTCCGCCAGCTTGGCGTGACCGGCCAAATGGACTTCGCCGATCAGCGTCACAGGAAATGCATCGAGGTATGGCTCGGGGGCAAAGTCATGGTTGGTCGCGCAAA
>LNEA01000205.1 GCA_001464855.1 Rhizobiales bacterium Ga0077530 | reverse complement strand
GGCGCTGCCGATCCGATCGACAAGCCGACGCCGTGCAGTGAGATCGGGTAGTCCGCACGGATGCGCTCGAGGAAGTGGTGGGGTGGCCCCCCATCGCCCATGTAGTTTTCAGGATGAACCTCGAACCACCCTATTTGCGCCTCGGACGCGGCAATGTCCCGGTCGTGCTCCGGCTTCAGGCCGACGCCGGCTCGCGCGGGGATGGACATCTTAGGGAAGCGAGAAAGTTCTGTTTTGGTGCGACAGAGGGCCGTGCTCATGACAACTCAGTCCCGTCGTCGGTATCAGCCGCTGATGGGCATCAAGGCACCCTTGCGCTTCATGCCGTCTTTCAGGGTGACTTCGGTCGTCGCGCACGTACCCTTCGGCACCAGCGTCCAGGCGTTGCGGTCGTAGTCGACCTTGGACGTACCTGCGCAGGTGTTATTCCCCGTCGCCGCGCAATCGTTCTTGCCGGCCAGCGAAATCCCGAAGCACTTCTCCTTTTCGTCGGCCTGCTGCGCCTGGGCGACCGCACTCATGCCGATTGCCGTTGCAACAGCCGTGGCGAGCGCCAGGCCGAGAGTGGTTTTGTTCATGGCATCCTCCGATTGACGAGCCGTTCAGGGCTCACGGTGATCTTCGCCACGGGGTGGCCTGCCGTTACACGCTCACGCGTTCGTGAGAAGCCCCGAGCCGGCAATGCCGAAGGATTGACCACGTCGCGAATGGCGTTGCTGTAACGTCTACGGCACCGCTTTCGAACAGCACGTCAGGATCGCCCGTGCTCCAACGTCCGCCGGATCTCTCCGAGTTGATGCGTGCCGCGACTGCGGGCGATGCCATATCCTATCGGCAGGTGCTCCAGGCCTTGGCTGCCTGGCTTCGCCCGATAGTCCAGCGCGGCCTGTATCGGGCGGGACGCGGGCCCGAAGATGTTGAGGACATCGTGCAGGAAACTCTGCTGGCCGTTCATCTGAAACGCCACACATGGGATGCGCGCGAACCGCTCGAGCCGTGGGTCCGCGCGATCGCCCACCACAAGCTCGTCGATATGCTGCGTCGTCGCGGTTTTCATCAGCATCTACCGATCGAAGACTATTTCGACCGGCTCGCTGCTCAGCCGGATGCGAGCACCAACGCGACCACGAGCGATATGCTTTCTATCCTCACGCCCGCCGCGCGTCAGATCGTCGAGAGCGTATCGATGGAAGGACGCAGCGCCCGCGAAGTGGGCGACCGTCTCGGCATGTCCGAGGGCGCCGTCCGCGTCGCGCTTCACCGCGCGCTCAGGCGTCTCGCCGCCGCCTACAAGCGGGGTGAGGCATGAAGACGGATGACTTGATATCGGCGCTTGCTGCAGACAGCCACATCGTACGAGCGCCAGTGTCCCGCACGGCGGCGATCGCCTTTGCACTCGGCGGCGCGGCATCGTTCGCGATGTTGCTCGCCATGATGGGGGTGCGCCCGGACATCGCGGATGCTGTCGCGACGTGGCGGTTCGATTTCAAGCTGGCCCTCGCCGTGCTGGCATTCGCGATCGGGTTTACCGAATGCGTCCGGCTGGCGCGACCTGCCCCAAGCCGCGGCCCTACGCTTCTAATTTGGGTGGTG
Organism: Rhizobiales bacterium Ga0077530; assembly: GCA_001464855.1. Classification (GTDB taxonomy): domain Bacteria; phylum Pseudomonadota; class Alphaproteobacteria; order Rhizobiales; family Hyphomicrobiaceae. Next base: position 8,652 of record LNEA01000205.1, on the reverse strand, counting down.
CCGGCGCTTCTGCTGGGTGCCATTGGGATGGAACTCGCGGTCGTGCCGGTCGATGACTGGAGCACACGCCTGCTCGGCACCAACGCCGTAGCGTGCCTACTCGCGATTCCATCCCTCGCGCTGGCGCCGCTGGCGGTGGGCTTGTTCGCCATGCGCAGCGGCGCGCCGCGATCGCCAACGCTGGCCGGCGCCGCAATCGGATTCGCATCGGCCATGCTCGCAGCCTCGCTCTACGCGCTGCACTGTTTCGACGATTCACCACTGTTCGTTGCGACTTGGTATTCGCTCGCGAGCGTGCCCATCGTTGCCCTGGGAGCCCTGTTAGGGCGACGTCTGCTTAGATGGTAACGCAGCTCGTCCGAGCGCGGTTAGCTGTCAGCAAATTGGCTCAAGGCCCAGCGTAGACCTTCGACGAGCATCGGTTTACCTTCCATTTGGGCAGCCGCGTTGGACAGCGATGAAACCGCTGTTTGTGAGTTGGCGTGCACCTGTGCAACGGAATCCGCGTATAGCTCGGCCCGCAGCGCGCCCTTTCCCGATCCGATTGTATGCAATAGAATGCCGCATTCCGCCCTCGCTGAGGGCCTAGGTCACGTTCTGTCTCGCAGCCAGCCCATGAGGGCCGCCATTTCCCGCTCCCGCACCTCCATTTCCGACATCGTGGTCGCCATCGAAAATGACATCGTCGGCGGCGTGTTCGCGCCTGAGCAAAGGCTCGACGAGCGACAACTCAGCCTGCGCTTCGGCGTATCACGGACCCCTATTCGCGAGGCGCTGAGCCGGATGGCCGCGTCCGGCCTCGTCGTGTCGCGCCCTAATCAGGGTGTGTTTGTCGCCCGCCTCACGCTCGCGCAGTTCCTCCAGCAGTTCGAGGTCATGTCCGGGCTGGAAGGTATGGCAGCCGAATTGTGTGCCCGACGGGCGTCTCCCGCGGACAAGGCGCGGCTGATTGAAATTCACCAACGCGCTGGCGAGGCCGCCGCAAAGGCGGATACTGCCGCCTACGTGCAGCACAATCTCGATTTCCACAATGCGATCTACAAAGGATCGCAGAACGAATTTCTGGAACACCAGGTCATTGCCATCCGGCGGCGGCTGGAGCCGTATCGGCGATCGATCTTTGGCCTCAGCGGACGCCTCGAGGAGTCGCACCACGAGCATGGCATCGTGGCGGAGAGCATCCTCGCCAGCGATGCCGCCACCGCGCAGAAGGTGATGCTGCTTCATCTCAACATGCACAGGCCAAGCTTCGCCGACTACCTGTTGCATCTGACCAAAGTGCTCCCCGCCGCGTAGGACCAAGACCCGACGCCAACGCCCTACCGCAGTGGTTTCTGCGGCCTCGGACAGCCCCCACGTCTCCGCAAACGCCCACGCGCGCTCAATCATCGAGAACGGGCTTGCGCACGCCGCGTATTAGAAATACAAACAACAAGATATTGTATGCAATCAAGCCGGCTGATGCCGGACTGTTTGCTTTTGGCGGCAGAAACGGTGCCGCGCCGCAGCTAGATGGGTGACACCACGACATGTCTTCGGGCGCCATGGAGAGCGGACAACGGGTGGAAGTGCGCTTCGAGCGGCACGGCCCGATCGCCGTCCTGACGATCGATCGCCCGCACGCGGCGAATGCGTTTGGGCCCGGCGCGGTCGGTGAATTTCGGCAGCATCTGGCAACGATCCGAGCCGACGCTTCTATCGCTGGCGTGGTCGTCACGGGCGCGGGTGACCGGCATTTCTGCAGCGGCGGCGACGTCAAAGCGTACTCAGTGTTCGCTTCCGCTGCCGAACTCGATCCCGTGTTCGATGATGCGCGCGCGGTGCTCGACGAACTCGACCTGCTCACAGTGCCGACAGTGGCTGCCATCAACGGTGTCGCGATCGGTGGCGGCTTTGAATTGGCGCTGGCCTGCGATTTTCGCATCGCGCACGTATCGGCGACGCTCTCACTGCCGCAAGTGCGCATGGGCATCCTGCCGGGCTGGTTCACGACCGAGCGCCTGCTCGCGATTTGCGGCCGCGCGAACGCCAAGCGTTTCGCCCTCAGCGGCGCCCGCATTCCGGCGGACGAGTCGCTACGGCTCGGGGCGGTAGATCAAATCACGGACGACAATGTCGTCGAGGCGGCGATTACCTTTCTGAAGCAGTTCGAAGGCGCCGATCGGCGCGGAGTCGCTGCTTTCAAGCGGGTCGTGCGCGAGATTGCCGACAACGGCCGCGAGCCAGCGCAACGGCTGGAACGCGAGGTCTTCGCGGAGCTGTGGTTCCATCCCGAACGCAAGCGCTGAAAGGCCAACCGAAGCGAAGACGCACGATCCGACGCGACACCAATTCTACGCTGCCGATCCAACGGCGGTCACTGATACGGAGGAAGACACTTTGCCCTTGCCACTGGAAGGCCTGCGCGTACTCGATCTTTCTCGCGCTCTAGCCGGACCATACTGCACCATGATCCTCGCCGACCTCGGCGCCGACGTGGCTAAGATCGAGCCGTCGCCGAAAGGCGAAATGATCCGCGGATGGGGGCCGTTCGCTGATGGGATCAGCGTCTATTATCTCAGCGTCCATCGCAACAAGCGCAGCCTCGTGCTCGATTTCCGCACGCCGGAAGGGCTGGCTCTGATTGCTGAACTCGCCAAAACGGCCGACATCCTCGTCGAGAATTTCAAGCCGGGCGCGATGGAGGAAATGGGGCTCGGCTACGACACGCTGAAAGCTGCGAATCCGCGACTGATCTACGCCAACATCACCGGCTTCGGCCGCGACGGACCGTACGGCGATTGGCCGGGCGTCGATCAGATCGCGCAGGGCATGTCGGGATTTATGAGCATTACCGGCACAAACGAAAGCGGACCGATCCGGGTTGGCCTGCCGGTCGGTGACGTGTGCGCCGGCATGTGGGCCGCACTCGGCATTCAGGCTGCGGTGATCGACCGTATGAAATCGGGCAAGGGACAGCGCGTCGAGACGTCACTGCTCGCTGGCCTGGTCGGCATGCTCAACGTCCAGGGTCAACGTCAGCTCACGCTCGGCGATACGCCGCAACGCATCGGCAACGACCATCCGGTGATCTGTCCGTACGGCGCCTTCGAAGCCAAGGATGGCCCGTTCAACATGGCGGCGCTGACCGACGACATGTGGCGCAAGCTGTGCGCGCTGACGGGTCTGGACGATCTCGCGAACCATCCGGATTTCAAGGACAACACGGCGCGCATGCGCAATCGAGACGACATCAAGCGCCGGCTCAATGCGGTGTTTGCATCGCGTACGCGGCTCGAATGGACAAAGGATCTGGTCAAGCTGGGGCTGCCGGCCGGTCCCATCTACAGCGTCGCCGACGTCTTCGAGGACGCGCAGGTCAAGCATTGGGGAATGGTCGAGACTGTACCGCACCCCAAGCTCGGCGATCTGAAGCTGCTCTCCAATCCGCTGCGCCTCGACAGCATCGGAAAGCAGACCATCCGCACGGCGCCGCCCCTTCTCGGCGAGCACTCCGAAGCCGTGCTGCGTGACTACGGCATCGCTGAAGCGCAGATCGCCGCACTCATAGAAAAAGCAGTCGTTCACACCGGGGAGGAAACGATATGACTTTGGGCAAAGACCTCGCTTATGTCGCACTGGTCGTGAGTGACAGCGACACCACCGCGCGCTTCCTCGGTCACAATCTTGGGCTCAAGCGCAACGATATCGACGACGGTACCGGACAGCGCGTGCCGGTCTTCGCGATCGGCGAAAGCGCGCTGGCACTCTTTCCGCAGGGGCATCCCGGCGTCGGTGGCGAAACGCGGCCGGGCGTGCATCACATCGCATTGGGCGTCGACCATTTGGATGATGGACTTGCGATCACCGACAAGGCCGGCGTGCTGACGATCGGCAAAGTCGAGAAGGGGATCGGTGGCCGTCGCCGCGTCGCGCTCGCGCCTGACCAGACCGCCGGCATCAAGACGTGGATGACCGAACGCGTCTCGGTCGATCGCGCCAAGGCACCGCTGATCGAACGCTTGGATCACCTCGGCATTGCCAGCGGCGACAACCAAGCGGGCATCGCCGCGTGGGCACATCGACTCGGCTGTCCGATCGAGAGCCAGCAGACGGATATGGAAGTGATGATTCCGGTCGAGAGCTTCACGTCGGACAAGCACGGAGTCGTCTACCACTCGCGCGCACCTATCCCGGTCGGTGGCCTGCGCGTCGCATTCATCACTGTCGGCGATACCGACCTCGAGTTCCTGCAGAACTTCAATCCCCAGCAGAAGGGCACCGTCGATCACGGCAGTTCGGGCACGACGCGCCAAGACCAGGGGGCGATCGCGAAATTCGTTGCGTCCCGCGGCGCCGGCCTCCATCACGTCGCCATGAAGACACCCGACATCAACGCGGTGCTGCACAATCTCGACGCGGCCGGCGTTCCCGTGATCGACAAGAAGGGGCGGCCAGGCTCCCGCGCCGGACTGATCGGTTTCGTGCACCCGAAAGGAACCGGCGGCGTGCTCTTCCACTTCGACGAACGGCCAAGCTGATCGACAAAGCGGAAATGCTCACTTTCGCGACAAGCCACATGGGCAGCGCTTTGCTCAGGGTTTTACGCAAAAGTGTGACGTTAAGGTTGCTTGCAGCGCGGGCGCGGGCTCCGTAAGTGGGCGTTGACTCGCGGTAGACACCTCAAGAGGGTGGCGTCGGCTTCGCAGACCGACACCTTACAAGTGGCTTATCGAGCCAGAAAACTAGGAGAGGATGACTTGATGCGTAACTTTACACGTCGTGCAGCGCTCTCAGCCGTTGCGGCGGCTGCCAGTTCACTGCTGATTACGGGGCCGGTCGCTGCCCAGGCCGTCGAGATGCGCGCGTCGCACCAATGGAAACAGGGCACCGACGCTCGCGATCGTGCGCTGCGCATTCTCATCGATGAGGCAGTGAAGCGTTCCCCCGAACTGAAGGTCCGCATCTATCCGGGCCTTTCACTGAATATCAAAACAGTGGCCCAGTACGACGCGCTGCAGTCCGGCAGCCTCGACATGTCGATCTATCCGCTGGTCTATGCGACCGGCAAGATTCCCGAGTATTCGATTACCATTCTACCCGGCACAGTCGGCAATCTCGCCGAGGCCGCGAAGCTCAAGAAGTCCGCGTTCCGCGATAAGCTTCAGGAGATCGCGAACAAGGATGGCGTGCACATCCTGACCTGGTGGTGGACGCCGGGCGGCTTCGCCTCCAAGTCACGCGAGATCACAGGACCGGAGAGTGTGAAGGGCCTGTCGATGCGTGCGGCTGACCCGATCTATGAGGTCATGCTGAAGAGCCAAGGCGCATCGATCCAGAGCATGCCGTCATCCGAAGTCTACAGCGCGATGCAGTCGGGCGTTCTCGATAGCCTTCTGACCTCGGCCGAGACGTTCGTGTCCATGCGTCTCTATGAGCAGGCGAAGTACATCACGATCGGCGGCGACTACACTATGTTCATGCTGCTGCAGCCCGTGCTCGTTTCCAAGAAGACCTGGGACAAGCTGACACCGGCACAGAAGGCCGCGATGGAAGCCGGTGCTGCGGCAAGTGAGAAGTTCTTCGACGCCAATCAGGAAGAAGCGGTGAAGGCCGCCGAAGACGCATACAAGAAGGCCGGCGCGAAGGTTAGCCCACTCTCCAAGGCAGATTTTGATGCCTGGGTCGCACTCGCCAAGAAGACCTCGTGGCCGGAATTCGAAGGCAAGAGCGCGGACGCAAAGGAACTGCTGAAGCTTCTGCTCGCCGGTCTCGGGCGCTGACGTCACCAATCGGGTCGCCGCTCTGGCGACCCGATTTTCTACGCCTCCCGGGAGCATCACGACATGCAGGGATTTGTGAGAGCCGCCGATCGGCTCGCGATCGCGTGCGCAGTTGCGGCGAGCGTGCTGCTGACGCTTGCGGCGCTGCTGATCACGTGGCTCGTGATTTGGCGGGCCTTCGGCAACTCGGCCTACTGGGAACTGGAAGCCGCCATTTACCTGATGGTCGGCGCCTGTTTTCTCGGCTCTCCCTACTGCCTGATGACGAAGGGCCATGTCGGTGTCGATCTGGTAACGACATATCTGCCGACCGTATGGTCGCGCCGCTTTCGTCTCTTCGTCGTTTGGCTCGGCCTCGCCGTGTGCCTTTACCTCGCATGGAAGGGCTGGCTTCTGGCGCACGAGACCTACGTGAAAATGGAGCGCACAGGCTCGATCTGGAACCCGGTCAAATGGCCGCTCTACGCGACCATGCCGGTCGGGATGCTGCTGACCGCCCTCCAGTACGTTGCCGAGCTTTTTAGAACTGATGACATGAGCGAGGACACTCGTCCCCATGAGTGAGACAACTATTGGGCTGCTGCTCCTCGTTACGACACTCCTCATCCTTTTTTCCGGTGTGCCGATTGCATGGGGTCTGATCGTCGTCGCGGTCGCGTTCCTGCTGATCTTCGAAGGTCCTGGGAGCCTCGACTCCGTCGCTCTGCTGATGCTGGATGAGCTCTCCTCGTTCGCGCTTCTGACCATCCCGCTATTCGTGTTGCTCGGCTCGAGCATTGGCGCGACGGCGGCGGGGCGTGACATCTACGAGAGCTTCTACCGGCTGCTCTATCGAGTCCCGGGCGGCCTCGTGATCGCAAACATTTTCGCCTGCGGTCTGTTCTCCGCCATTTGCGGTTCGTCACCGGCAACGGCGGCGGCGATCGGCAAAGTTGGCGTACCCGAGATGCTGCGCCGTGGCGTATCGCGAGAGCTGGCCACGGGTTCTGTGTGCGCTGGCGGCACGCTCGGCATCCTCATTCCGCCATCCGTGACGCTGATCCTCTACGGTCTCGCGACTGAGACGTCGATCGGGCGTCTCTTCCTCGCCGGTGTCATACCCGGCATCCTGCTGGTGCTGCTGTTCGCGGTGTATGCCTGGCTGGCGTCGGTGTTGGAGAATCGCCGTACGCGTGCGGCTATGTCCGCCGATCCCGCCCCTGAGATCCACTTCACGACCGCCGAAAAGATTTCGGGCCTGCTCAAGGCCGGCCCGTTCCTCATGATCCTTATCGCTGTCGGCTTCTTCATGTACGGCGGATTTGCCACGCCGTCGGAAGTCGCAGCCATCGCGGCCGTGCTGGGCCTAGCCCTCGTCATCATCATCTATAACACGTGGCGTGCGCGCGACTTGTGGCGGATCTACAGCGACACCGTGCGTGAATCGACGATGATCCTCATGATCATCGCCGCGGCGGCACTATACTCCTACATGCTCTCGCGACTCTACATCACGCAGACGGCGGCCGAAGGGCTCGTATCGTTGCAGATGAACCGCTGGGTGCTGATGGTGGTGATCAACATCTTCCTGCTGATCGCCGGCTGCTTCCTGCCGCCAGTGGCCATCATTCTGATGTGCATGCCGATCCTGACGCCCGTGCTCGAGGCGAACAATTTCGACCTGATCTGGTTCGCCATCATCATGACGATCAATCTCGAGATCGGCCTGATCACGCCGCCGGTGGGTCTCAACCTGTTCGTGCTGCGCGGCGTTGCGCCCGACATCCCGATTGGCGTGATTCTCCGCGGATCGTTGCCGTTCGTGATCATCATGCTGGTGTTCATGGTGGTGCTGTCGGTATTCCCCGAGCTCGTGACCTGGCTCCCTGACACGGTCATGGGCAAAGGTCGGTAGCGATAGCGGCGGCCCTTTTTCGGTGGCGTGTGGCCTCGAGCGGCTACCGCCGACAATCACCTTGACGTTGCTCCGTAGCCTGAAGCACATTCGGGCCAACAAAACGACCGGCTCGCCCGGTCGATAAGTCGATGACTGCGTAGGAGGAACACCCATGGCCCGTAAGACTTCCAATATCGACCGCCGTACGATCCTGAAAGGAGCTGCAGCCGGCGCTGCGGCTACGATCTTCGCGCCCAATATCGTTGCTGCGCAAGCGAAGGTCATCCGCATCGGCATGCCCACGATCCTTTCCGGTCGCGTGGCGCAGCTCGGCACCTCGTCGCGCAATGCCGTCCAGATGGAAGTCGAAAAGATCAACGCTGCGGGCGGCCTCGCCGGCCGCCAGATCGAGATGGTCGTTCGCGACTCCAAGGGTCAGCCGCAGGAAGCCGCGCGCGTCTCGCGCGAACTCGTCAACAGCGACGGCTGCGAGATCCTGCTCGATGCTGAAGCCTCGTCTGGCTCGTTCGCCGTGCAGGAAGTTGCGAAAGACCTCGGCGTGCTCGTCATGCACACCAATTCCGAGACGTCGTCGCTGACGGCCGATCCGAAGATTCGCATCCCGCTCGCGTTCCGCTCATGCCGTCAGGGCATCCACGATGCCGTCGCCAGCGGCGCTTATGCGGCTGAGATCGCGAAGACGAAGAAGCTCAACCGGTGGGGCACCTGCTCGCCGGACTATGCCTACGGTCGCGACAACACGCAGCTCTTCGTTGAATACCTGAAGCACTTCTATCCGCAGGCCGAAGTCACCACCGACGCCTGGCCGAAGCTGTTCCAGCCCGACTACACCGAGGTCATCACCAAGGTGCTACAGAACAAGCCGCAGGCGCTTTATTCGGCGCTTTGGGGCGGCGATCTCACATCGTGGGTCGACCAGGCGAGCATCTATGCGCTGTTCTCGCAGATGGAAGTGTTTGCGATCAACATGGCCGACTACACGGCGCTGACGGC
>LNEA01000204.1 GCA_001464855.1 Rhizobiales bacterium Ga0077530 | reverse complement strand
CATGCGTGACGCAGCGACCGAATTGATCCTTGGCGTGATCCTGGCCGGCGGGCGCTCCCAGAGAATGGGTGGCGGGGACAAGACGTTACGCGACTTCGGCGGCCGCACGATGATCGCCCATATCGCTCACACGCTGGGCCCACAGGTTGGCCGCGTCATCGTCAATGCCAATGGTGAAGCCACGCGATTTGGGGCGCTGGGAGTGCCGGTTGTCGCGGACGCGCCCCAAGATTACGCCGGTCCCCTCGCGGGAATCCTAGCAGGTATGCGTTGGGCAGTGGCCAATGCCCCCAAGGTCCGCCGCATCGTGTCCGTTCCCGGAGACGCACCGTTCGTCCCGCCGGATCTCGTGGCGCGCCTCGCGTCAGCGTCGGATGCGTCGGGCGGCGCCATCGCCGTGGCACAATCGGCGGGTGTGCTCCACCATGTCACTGCATTGTGGCCGGTTAGCCTTGCCGATGCGCTCGCGTCGGCGGTGGAGGGCGGAGAACGTCGGGTTGGAAATTGGGCCGCGCGCCAGGGCATCGTGGTAGTCCCGTTCGATCCGGTGCAGATCGGCGGCCATACGGTCGATCCATTTTTCAATATCAATACACCCGATGACTACTTGGAGGCCGCCACGCTCATGGGATTGGTCGGCACGTCAACGAGGCTGCAATGAGTGACGAGATAAGCGCGCCGAAGACCACGCTACAGCGCTGGATGGGTAGGATCGCAGCCGTCGTCCTCGCGTTCGCCATGTGCCAGGCCGTGCTCGCCCAGAACACCACGCCACCGTCGAACCAGCCAGCCGTGAAACCGCCCGTCCCGCCTGGCCGCGATCCCGGGGGCATCGCGATCGCGCTCATTGCCACTGGCATCGACTACACGCATCCCGAGATCAAGGACCGCCTTGCGCGCGACGGCGAAGGCGAGATTATCGGGCTTGACCTGATCGACGGCGACAATCGACCCTATGCGGCGACGGGTCTTCCCGGCAACGAGGATGGTGCCGTCGACACGATCCTTGCCCGCCGTATCCTGTCGACCTACAGGCATGCGCGGCTGGTGCCCATTCGCGTCGATCCGAACAACAAGGTGATGCTGGCGCGCGCCCTCGCGTTTGCGGCCAGCACGCCGGCACGCATCGTTGCCGTGCCCCTATGGAGTGACGTCAAGGATACTTGGGAGTTCTTCAACCAAGCTGCAGAGCAGATTCCCGACCACCTGCTGATCTTGCCGGCGGGCGACGCGGACGCCGTCGCGCAGGGACGCGCGCAATGGCCCGGTGCGCTCAATCTGAAAGCTGCGCTGATCGTCGCCACGGCCAGCGAAACAATCGAGCGCGGAACGCTGGCACGGCCGGGCGCGCCGCGCATCGATGCACTGCTCCTCGGGCGGGGTGAATCGATGTTCGCGGGAATCGTACCGAAGGCGACGGACTCCTCCGAGGCCGTGGCTCTCGCCGCCGGGCTTGCCGCGTGCGCCCAGCATGCTGGACCCGCTGCAAACGCCCAGGAGGCTCGCGAGCGGGTGCTCGCGCTGGCCGTCCGCGCCGAGGGTCCGCGCAAGACGCCGGTGCTCGATCCATTGTGCCTTTATGGTGGCACGCGCTATTGAGGCGTTCGAGAAGCGGCGGCGCGGGGGCGCGAGACAGGTGGGTGTCGGACAGCAGAATTCGCGTTGGCGGAAGTGGCGCCTTCGCGGCATCGCTGTCGTTACATTCTTCGCGATCGGCGTATTCATCGTCATGCGCCAGGGCCTGCTGCCAGCGGCGTGGAGCCCGCTCCCGGCCCTCGATCTCAGTTCATCCAATACTTGGCTGGTGGATTGGCGGATCGCCGAGCTGAAACACGACCGCGCATTGTGCGCGCGTGTGCTGAAAGGCCCGCACATCAGCGCCTCTCCAGTTAGCGCCAATCCGGTCAAGAATGGCTGCGGATGGCACAACGCCGTTCGGATCAGCAATGCCGGCGGTGCCGCGCTCAGCGTCGGGACCGTATCGTGCGAGGTCGCGGCCGGTATCGCGATGTGGCTCACCCACGAGGTGCAGCCGCGTGCTGTGGCGCTTCTCGGCTCCCGCGTCACATCGGTGCAGCACATGGGCACATTCTCGTGCCGCGATGTCGTGGGTCGTAAGTTCCTGCCCGCCGTCCGCAGTCAGCACGCGACCGCCAACGCCCTCGATGTCGGCGGCTTCACGCTCGCCGACGGCCGCAAGATCAGCGTGCTCCGCCATTGGTCTGGTTCAGGAGTGGAAGCGCGCTTCCTTCGCGAGATTCATGCGCGCGCCTGCCGTTATTTCCGCGTCGCCATTGGCCCCGAGTATAACGTCCACCACCGCGATCACTTCCACTACGATCGCGGCGTCCTTTCGCGATGCAAGTAAAAGCTACCTGGTCAAATCCGATACCAGACGGACGGGCGTCGGATCGCCGAGGCGGGCACGATACATCTGCACATTCGAGAGGACTTTTTTGACGTACTCGCGCGTTTCCTCGAACGGGATCGTCTCGATCCAATCGATGGGATCGATACCGTCCTTCCGGGGATCGCCGCCGGCGTTGTAGCCGGCAAGCGTCAGCACATAGCTCCCGGAAAACTCTTCCTTGCGGTCGCCGAGGTAGGCGCTCGCGATCATGGCATTGTAGCTCGTGTCGGTCGTCAGCCGAGGAATGTCGCACTTGATCTTGTGGTCGCGACAGATGTGACGCGCGGTGATCGGCATCACCTGCAGTAGCCCGCGAGCGCCCGCGTGCGAGATGATCTCCGGGTTGAATTCGCTTTCCTGCCGCGCGATGGCGAGCAACAGGGCGCGTTCCGGAGATTTCCGCAGCGGTGTGTACTCGGGGAACGGGTGCACCGGGTAAGCGTAGGCAAACAAATTCATGTTGCGCGCGATGGCGGTTTTGCCGACGCGCAACGCCATCTGGTTGTCGCCAAGCGAGAAGGCGAGATGCGCGAGGAGCGCAGATGTGCGACGATGGTGCGGGTGATCCCGCGATCGACACCGGCGCGATGGGCCAGCATGGCCGCACGCAGCATGGCATTGCCGTTGAAGCTTTCGACCACGCTCGCCGACGGCATCGCCGGCAACGGCACCGACACGCTCTGCGGTCCGCCACTGAGTTTCTGGCGGGCAAGCGCGCCGTGGAAAGTATCGATGCGCTGAGCGGCCTCCTCGTAGTAGCGGGTCGCCTCGCTCTTGCGGCCAAGCGCCTCGTGGGCGCGGGCGAGCCAATAGTTGCCGCGCGCGGCGCTGAGAGGTCCGTCTGCATTTTTCCGCGAAGACTCGAGGTGCGGGACCGCAGCCTTGGTATCCTTGAGGTGGCGTAGCGCGATCCAGCCGGCGAGGAACGTCGCATCCTTGAGCGGATTGACCGTCACCGGGCCCGGCGCCTGGGCCAGCGCATAGGCCTCCTTGTAGGAACCCGCACCAAGGAACTCGTAGATCGCCCAGCGCCGGTGCAGCCACCATGCATCAGGGTCCACGAGAGCATCGGCATCGGCCGGCGCCAGCTTGATAAGACGCGCGACCTCCTCCTCCTTGCCCTGATTGCGGGCAAGCTGGATGCGCTGAAAGTGCAGTCCCCAATCGGCCGAGGGATCCTTGGCGGCAGACGCGAGCCCGGCCATGAGTTTCGCGGCATTGCCCGCCCGTGCGTAAACGGCGATGCGTGCTTCGGCGGATTTGCGCTCTGACGCCGAGAGCTTCGTCAGGAGGCGGCGCGCGGCGGCGACACGCGGGGTCCTCTGGGCGGCGAACCGGCCTTCATCGATCAACAGAACGTCGAGCCGGCGCCGATGGTCGGCGGCGCTGAGAAACCGGTCGAAACGCGCGAGAAAGCCTGCTTCCGAAGCGGCAGGGATGTCGTGCTCGCGCCATGCCTTCACGGCCATCGCTTTGGCGCGCGCCTCGTCACCAAGCGCGAGATGTGCCGATGCGAGTGCGATCGCCCCAGCGCCCGATAGCGGTGGATTCGTGCTGAAGTAGGAGAGGATGTCCTTGGCCGCCCCACCGGCCGAGAGCAGTTGCTGCTCGGCTCGGCGCTTCAAGAGAGGCACATCGGGCCACGACGGATTCTCGGCCAGAAATTTCGCGTAGTCCGAGGGCGCGCCGATGCCGCTGCGCAGCGCGTACCACGTCACGAGCGTGCTGGCCGTGGGATCGCTGATCTTGGCGGCGTGCGTGCGTGCATCGGTCGGATCGTTGCTGTCGACCGCTTTAAGCGCGTCCCTCAGGCGCTGGATGTCCTCCGACGACGGCTTGAAGTCGCGCAGTGGCGCGATCAGCTTGTCCATTTCGGCAAAATAGGTGGCTTCCGGGCTGTTGGGAAGCGCGGGTGGCACTGCGGCGAGGGACTTCGTTGGACGCGCGCTCGCTTCGTCCTTTTCGTCGTCTGTGGGAGACGGCACATCCGCCACCCGCCGTGGGCTCGGCGAAGGAAGAGGCGGAGATTTCGACTTGGCCTTGCTCTCCGCCTTTGCTTGAGACTTTGTTTGGCCTTTGGTCTCAGATTTGGCCTCTGCCGCGGCCGCGGTCTTGCCCTTGGCGCTGGGTTTGGATTTCGGGGCCAGTTTCTCCGACTTGGTCGGCTGAGCGAGCGCCCCGTTCCCAAGGACGGACGAGACCAGTCCGGAAGCCAGAGCCAGTGTCGCGATAGCCGCGCACATCTGCACAACACCGCCATTGCGGCGCACCGGGTGCGCGCGCTGTCGCCAGCGGAACGGCATTAGCAATCTCCCCTCAATAGGTCCCCGTCCAGCGAGATTCGCGCGAGGTTTCGGTGCCACATCACGGCAGTCTAACAGTGAAACTTGCAGGCTTTCGGGCAAAGGTGAAATGTGAGATACAAATGCCGGCCGCAGTATCGTCACGGTATCTGGGGACAAGCCCGCTTTCGGGCGTCGAGCAGCAAGCAACGAGCGGAGGAAAACCATGTTCAAGGGTTCGTTCACAGCGCTGATCACGCCGTTCAAAGCCGGCAAAGTCGACGACCAGTCGTTCCAGCGGTTCGTCGATTGGCAGATCGCACAGGGCTCCCACGGCCTCGTTCCCGTCGGTACGACAGGCGAGGCGCCGACGCTAAGCCACGAAGAGCACCGCCATGTGATCGACCTGTGCATTCGCACGGCACGCAAGCGCGTGCCCGTGATCGCTGGCGCGGGTTCCAACTCGACCGAGGAAGCGATCGAGCTGACTGAATTTGCGAAGAAGGCAGGCGCCGACGCGGCGCTTCATTCGACGGGTTACTACAATAAGCCGACGCAGGAGGGGCTGTTCCTCCATTTTAAGGCGATAAGCGACGCGGTCGATCTGCCGTTCATCGTCTACAACGTGCCGGGTCGCGCGGTCGTCGATATTTCGGCTGCAACGATGGCGCGGATTTCAGAGCTGAAGAACTTCGGCGGCATGAAAGACGCAACATCCAAGATGGAGCGGCAGTCGCAGCATCGACTGCTGATCCGCAAGCCCTACGCGGCCCTGACCGGCGAAGACGCATCGGCGCTCGGGTTCATGGCCCATGGCGGCCACGGTGCGATTTCGGTTTCATCGAACGTCGCGCCAAAACTGTGCGCCGAGTTCCAGAACGCCTGCCTCGCCGGCAACTTCAAGCGGGCGTTGGAGATCCAGGACGTCTTGATGCCGCTGCACGACGCGCTGTTCGTCGAGACCAATCCGACGCCGGTCAAGTATGCCGCGTGGCGCCTTGGTCTGATCGAGAGCCCCGACTGCCGGCTCCCGATGGCACCGCTTGGTGACGCCGGTAAAAAGGCTGTCGATGCTGCGCTGGCTCACGCCGGCCTGCTCGAGGTCAAAGCGGCCGAGTAGCTGCAACTTTACTCTCTGCACAAGTGGCAGGGCAGCGCCTATATAGAAGACGAGAGAGAACATCATGGCGTCCCGGCTTGCGTCGGGGCGCCTTTTCGAGCTTCGTGGAGAGATGGCAAAGAAGGAAGACGATGGCCGCACGGTGGTCGCCGAGAACCGGCGGGCACGGTACGAGTATTTCATCGAGGACACCTGGGAAGCGGGAATTTCGCTGACCGGGACCGAGGTGAAATCGCTGCGTAAGGGCCAAGCCAACATCACCGAGAGCTATGCGGCGGCCGAAGGCACCGGCCTCATGCTCATCAATGCGCATATTCCGGAGTACCAGCTCGCGGGCAGCTTCTTCCAGCACACGCCGCGCCGGGCGCGTCCGCTGCTGCTCCATCGCCGCGAACTCGACAAGCTGACCAATGCCGTGCAGCGCGAGGGCATGACGCTGATTCCGCTCGAGATCTATTTCAACGAGCGCGGACGCGCGAAGCTCAAGCTCGGACTCGCCAAAGGCAAGAAGCTGCACGACAAGCGCGAGACATCGGCCAAGCGCGATTGGCAGCGCCAGAAGGCGCGTCTGATGCGGGACAAAGGCTGAGCGCAATGGCGAACGGTGCCGGCCTCGTCGCCCGGGGCGCGATCCATCGCGATGGTTTGATCGGGATCGAGCGGGCTGCCGTGCGGGCATGGCCGGCCGGTGAGACGCGGCGCGTCGATGGCTGGCTGTGGCGCTATTCGGGTGGCGGCTCCTGAAGGCGCCGACGTCGAGGGTACGATCGATGCGATCGAGGCTCTGTACCGCGAACACGGTGCACCGGTGCGGTTCCAGGTCGGGTTTCCCCTGTCGCGGCCGGACGATCTCGACCAGCGGCTCGCGGCCCGCGGCTACGAGATCCACGATCCCGTAACGACGCTGCTAAAATCGGTCGAGCCGGTCACCGCTTCTATGGATGTCGTAATGCGCGAGGCGCCGTCCGAAGGGTGGTTGTCGGTCTATCTCGCCAACGTGACGCCGGATCGGCGCCCGTTCGCGACCGCGATTCTCGCGCGCGTACCGGGGCCATGCGTCTTCGCCGAGGCCATTCGAGAGGGCGCGGTCATCGCAACGGCGCTCGGCGTGTTCCACGAAAACACGGTGATAGCCGAGTGCGTCGGAACTGCGAGCACGGCGCGCCGGCAAGGCGCAGCGGCGGCGGTCATGCGCGCGCTCGAGGCGTGGGGCGGGGGCCTCGGCGCGCATACGATTGGCCTGCAGGCGGTAACCACCAACATGCCGGCACAAGGGCTCTATGCGGCACTCGGCTATGCTCCGGCTGGCACCTATCACTATCGGTTCCTCGACAGCACGGTTGACCAATGACGTCGGCACCATCGGATCCCATCGACGACGGCGGTGCGCGA
>LNEA01000203.1 GCA_001464855.1 Rhizobiales bacterium Ga0077530 | reverse complement strand
ATTCCCGGCTACGAGATGTTCGTCACCCTGCAGCGGGGCGGACACCGCGCGACCGTGTACTTCCCCGCGCTGATCCGTGACCCGCGCGAGAACATCTACGTGCGTCCCGGCGACACGCTCTACATCTACCGCGAGCAGCAGAAGTTCATTGCCACGGGTGCCGTGGGCGCCGGCGGCGTCGATAGCGGCGTGACCGGGCTGTTCCCGTTCGAGCAGGAGCGGCTGTCGCTCGCCGAAGGGCTGGCGAAGGCGGGTGG
Organism: Rhizobiales bacterium Ga0077530; assembly: GCA_001464855.1. GTDB lineage: Bacteria > Pseudomonadota > Alphaproteobacteria > Rhizobiales > Hyphomicrobiaceae. The sequence goes on along the minus strand of LNEA01000203.1, from coordinate 4,980 downwards.
TCTCGTCGACGCGCGCGCCAATCCGCAAGCCTTCCTTTACCGGATGGAGCCGCGCGACGTCGTCGAGCGGATGGGCGTCGACACCGGCAAGTTCCCGCCGAGCGCCAAGTTCATTCCGACGGTCTACCGGGCCAACTTCCGGGATCCGTCGGTGTTCTTCGCCTCTTCATCGCCACGGCTGACAGCGTCCAGCTCGAGAAGTTCATCGCCCATTCCCAGGCGATCACATCATACGCAGCAGGAACGGCTACAGACGTGCTCGCCACACGCAACGCACTCCGGGCACTCAGGCGCTAGTCGCGAAATCGGTTCGCGACTGTCGGGTCTACTGAAGGCGGCGCGCGATCGGTGCGCCGCCTCTTCAGTTTGGGTCATTTCAACCCAAGATTGCCTCCCTGCCCGATAAGGCCTTGATTAATCCTACTGCTGTTTGGCATAGAATTCGCATCTGGCCTTCGTGTATTGTCGCTCACATCTTTGATGTGGCAGGGCTAAGGAGACGTCCATGATGCCGCTCGCTCAGAACATTCAGGAGCTTTCTTCGACCTTTGCTCGGGAAGGCTACATTGTATTGCCAGGCATCGTTTCGAAGCCGAAGCTCGCCGACCTTGCTCACAAGTTGCGCAGCGAATTCGCCCGCGCGAAAGAGAAGGGTGAGCTGTTCTCCGGCGGGGGCACGATCACCGGACACCTCAACTGCTTTCCCGGCGCCGAGTCGCGCTTCGTCTACGAGGAGCTCGAGCAGCAAGGCGTGTTCGATCTCATTCGGAAGCTTTCACCGGCCGCGGAGCGCATGCCGAATGTCGGCTGCAACATGAACCTCCCGAACAGCAGCTCTCAGAATTCACACGTCGACGGCTATGCTGCGACGCCATTCATCATCGTGAACGTTGCGGCTGTCGATACGGACATCAGCAACGGTGCGACGGAGATCGTGCCCGGCACGCACACGCGCGACTATAAGTATTGGCAGTATGCCCTGTCCGGAAAGCCGGCGATCCGTCTGAAGGGGAACGTCGGTGACGTTTCCATCCGCTTGTCGTCCGTCTGGCATCGCGGGATGCCGAACAAGACCGACGCCGCCCGTCCGATGCTGGCATTCACGTGGGAGAACGGCGGGAGCGAGCTCGCCGATCCATATACCGCTCACGGCGGAAAGATCACATTCCTCACCAACCGCTACGGACAAAATCTGAGCAGCCGGGTGCGCGAGCGCGCGTTTGCCACCATGCCAGCGCTTGGCACGGGCTATCTGTTCATGCGCTCGATCTTTCAGTAATCGTCGACGTAGGGATCACCGGACGCGTTCTGGGGTGCCCGCTGAGGACGCCAAAAGGCGCGCGTAGAGTTCTGCGACATCCGCGGCCATGCGCGACGGCGTGAAATGATCGATTACGCGTTCGCGGCCGTACTCACCGAAGCGCCGCCGAAGCGCCGGATATATCGCCCGCGGGCGAAAGTAGACCGCATTTTTCGTGCTCAACGACCTCCGGGGTGCCGCCGTTGCTCAAAGCCACGACTGGCCGCTTCATGGCCATGGCCTCCGCGAAAACGAGACCGAACGGCTCCCAGATGCTCGGCAGAGCGAACACGTCGCACGCGGCGAGCAGAGCGGCGACGTCCGAGCGCTGACCGGGAAAGATTACGTTGTCCTCGATGCCGAGTTTGCGCGCGCAGTCCTTGAGTCTGAGCGTCTCGCCATTGCCCTCCGGAAAATCCGCGCCCACGATTGCCAGTTGGACGTCCTCGAACTGACGCTTCACCAGCGCCAGCGATTGCAGCAACTCCTCCTGGCCTTTTGCAGGAAAGATCCGAGCGATGGAAACGATGAAGGGAGCTCCTGCGGGCACCCCGAGCGAGGCACGCCCGACGGCAGGGTCGATTGTCGGATCCCAGCGTGAGAGTTCGATCGCATTGAGTACCGCGTGCACCCTTTCCGCCGCATAGCCGGCGGCCACAAAGGTTTCGGCGCTGTAGCGCGACACGCCGACAAGGGCGTCGGCCCGACCGAACGCCCACTTGACGCCACGGCTCATCCAGTCGCCGTAGTTGACGTGCGCGTGGATAACAGATTTGGCGCCGGTCAGAGCCGCCAGCATCACGCATGACAACGCGTCGCGCGGGCGATCTGTCGAATGAATGATCTGGATCTGCCGACGTCGAATGTACGCGACCAGCCCGAGTAAGCTCGCAGTCATGGGCACCAGATGACGCGCACTAGCAAGCTTCTGTAACTTGGACTGTTGCCAGAGCGACGGGCCGAAGTAGGTCGGGCGCAACGAGATGTCGGGAACGGCGAGCAATTCGTCGAACGCCGGCGCTGGCGAGCCCGGCTGGCCCGCAGCATGCAGTTCGAAGCGATCTCGCGGCAAGTTGCGCATCAACTGCAAATGCATTGCCGTATCCGCGCCAATGCCGACCGCGGAATTGAGGAAGAGAACGCGGGTCCGACGATCGAGAGGATGAGGCATGGTTCTCCGTCATTGTCCGTGACGTTTGGAGATCAGGCGCCGGTCGCGGGGGCAGGTATCAGCAGCGCACGAAACTCTTCATCCGACAGCGGCCGAGACGCATAGTACTGGAAATTGGCCGCGACATGTGCCGGCGTTCGCATGCCGAGAATGTTGACCCCGATACGGGGCTCGCGAAGTGAGAACTGCAGCGCGGCTTCGAGAGCTGAGCGGCCGAAATCCTGCACGATCTGACGAATCCTCAACACGCGTTCCCATTGTGGTTCGGTGGCCCGGAGTTCGGCTTCGGTGAGCGACGCTTTCAAGGCCCCGCCGCCGAAGCAGCCGCGCGCAATAATCCCGATGCCGCGCTTCGAAACGCCCTCAAAGATCCCCTGGGACGCTTCCAGATCCATAATTCCGAACGGCATTTGCAGACTGGAAATGCCTGTCATGTCGAGACAGTGCGACGCATCCTCGGCGAGGTCGAGCGCTATTCCGTAGGCCCTGATTTTTCCTTGCGTCTTGAGCCGCTCCAACGCCCCGAGTGTGTCCTGAAACGGTGCGCCAGTGAGGACGTCCCGCGATGGACTGTGGAGTTGATAGAGGTCGATGTAATCCGTCTGCAGCCGGTGCAACGACGCCTCGACCGCTTTGCCGAGATACGTTGGCGAGAAGTCCTGAGGGATAGCGGGCGCTGCGGACAACGACACCGGTGCGCGCCTCAGTCCAAGTGCTCTCACAATCGGCTTAGCGAACGGCTTTATGAATTGAATGAGTTTCTTGCCAGTCGGAACGCAAAATCCACCCTTGCTCGCGATGAAAACCCTGTCTCGCGACCTGCGGAAGGCTTTGCCGATCAGGACTTCGCTCTCCCCCTGCGAATACATGTCTGCGGTATCGTAAAAATTCATGCCGGCATCGAATGCGGCCGCGAGTGTTCGCAGCGAGGTTGCGCGGCCGCCGTCTTGAGCGAGGAGGCCACCGATCCGCGCCCCTCCAAATCCGATCTCGGATACCTTCCAGCCGGTCGTTCCGAAGTCTCGGTAGTGCACGCCGGCCCTCCGTCACATCGCTTTCAGGTCGCCGGCAAGTCTGTCGGCGGATCGCGCCGCCAATGCCATCACGGTCAGGGTAGGGTTCTTCTCGGCACCGGTAGTGAAGCAGCTCGCATCGACGACGAGCACATTGGGCGCATCGTACAATCGATTGCACGAATCGGTAACGCCGTACTTCGGCGACGCATGCATTCGTGCGGCGCCGCCATAGTGCTTGGCGGTCCCAGGAAATAGCTGAGGAACAATCGCGCGGATAGCCCCCTTGTAGCCAGCGTCCTTCAACAGGCCGAGCAGGTGGTCGCGCGCGCCCATGATGTTGTCCAGGACCTCCGGCTCGAATTCGATGTGAACTTCGAGGGCAGGAAACCCAAACTCGTCCTTTTGATTGGCGCTCGGACGGACGCAGTACTGCTCTTTCGGGATCATTGTTCCAAAAACCTGAACCCCGAATGAGCTGGTTTTTTGACCGAAGCGGCTTTTGATTTTACCGATCGTGCCGAACGCACCGATGGTCCAAGAGCAGGCGAGAAGAGGGTGCGATGCGGCGTGTGGCAGGCGCGTGAGATATGCCGGAGGTGACAACGAGGTGATCGGGGCGTCCACGTCTACTGCCCACCACTCGCGAGGGTGATCATGGAGATACTGGCCGAGTAGGCCTGTACTGTTGCCAAGACCGCGGCGAATTGAGTGGTCCACAGGCGACCACGAACGCACTCGCGGAAATCCGCTTCCGGGTATTGCTCGCGCTGTCGTGATAGACGGCAGCGACGACCTTATTCTTGGCCCCATCCCATTCTAGGTTCAAGACGTGAGCACCCGTGATCAGCTCAAACTTCTTTTGCTTATGAAGTCTCTCCAGCAGCAGCGAGAAGCTGTTGAACGCCGTCCCACGGCGCAGCAGCAGGTGTGGCGGCCCATCTGCCAGCGGCATTGTCGTGAAGCCTTGTCCGCGCTTCAGCGCAGAGCGGCCAAGAGCTTGCCAATCCTCGGGAACCCGATGGCGATAGTCGCAGTAACCCGCTGGCAGGTTCGGGACGTCGACCGGATCGGCGGTGATCTGCATCGTCCGCTCAGCGATGTCGTAGTACGGAGCGAGTTCGCTATAGGACACCGGCCATCGGTACTTCTCATGCTCTTTCTCGCCGACCGTAAAATCGTCGGCGCAGAAGCGGGGAACAGCGCCCGTCCATTGGTTGGAGAGGCCGCCGAGCGCGTAGGTGTAATCGATGTTGGTGTTGGGATCGCCGGTCACCACGAAACCGGCCGCAGTTCGCATCGGGGGGAGGCGCCGATAGATATTTCTGCCGCTGATCCTGACAAGTGCGCCGTGCTGAATATCCTCCCCGGTCTCCATAACGGTGACGGGAACGCCATTGCGGATGAGCTGCTGGGCTGCCATGGCGCCAGCAGGTCCACTTCCGATCACGACGACGCGGCGATTATCCACCGTGCAACGCCCTCTCATAATAATG
>LNEA01000202.1 GCA_001464855.1 Rhizobiales bacterium Ga0077530 | reverse complement strand
TCATCATTCAATTGGCCACGCTGACAGATCAGCCAGATCCGGCCGAGCCAAAGGAACATAATGACCGGAAACAGCCACAGCCAACGTGGGTTGCTGTAGATATCGCGTTCCAGCGCATCGAAGATTAGAAAGAGTACAAGAATGACGACTGACGTAGTTCCTGTTGCAAGGCCCAGACCAAGCACGAGCGGAGCATCGGCTGTGATGTAGCCGCGGCCAGGAACATTTTCCTCTCCCTTGGAGGCTGCGCGCTGAATTTCGGTATAACGCTTTGCGATCGAAAGTGATGCGAACAGCGTCATAGAGAACACCAGCAGCCATGGCGATGCGAACACCGCCGCTGCAGCGATGCCGACTGCGATGCGCAGCGTAAACAGGGTCGCGAGGACCGTCACATCTAAGATGGGCAGGCGCTTGAGGCTAATCGAGTAGGCGAGCGTTAGCGCCAAATAGATCGTGAGCGATATCAGTACACCGGACCCGACCGCAGCGCCGACCGAGAGACCCGCAATGATCGAAACGGCAGCAGTGGCGATCGCCAAGCCTATGGGTAGGTCGCCGGCGGCAATCGGACGAAAGCGCTTGGACCAATGTCGGCGATCGTGAGCGATGTCGAGGAGATCGTTGACGAGATAGGTGCCGACCGCAATGAGGCCGAGTGCAAAGAATGCCAACATGCACTTGATCGCGGTCGCAGGCTCGATGATCGTTCCACTCAACACGGCGGGTACAAAGATCAGCGTATTCTTTACCCACTGATGTAGCCGTGCCGCCTCGATCAGCGCCCGCAAGCGCGACTTATGTTCGATCACTGTCGTAGGCTTATCGAGTGCCCGGATCTTTCGCAGCGTTGCGCTATCGGGCGCCACCGCAATGATCGCCCGTGCGCTCTGCCAGACCTGGAGATCAGCAGGACCGTGGCCGACGTAATCATATCCGCCGGTGAAACGTCCGCGGACCACTGCTGCCCGATGCGCGCCGCTAGAGTTTGTTGCGTCGTCGCTGGTAATGATGCCGTCGACGAAGGAAAAGCGCGCTGCGATGGTCCGGGCGACTTCTTCGTCGCGCGACGTCACCAGGTAGACTTCGCGCCCCTGACGCTTGGCTTCGAGGGCAAGATTGACGATTTCCTCGTCAACTGGGATCAGGTCGGGGTCGGGTGGAGCAACACCCGACAGCTTGCGGCGCAGATTGTCGCGCCCCCCGAGCATCCATGCCGGCAAATACATCATGCGCAACGGATTGGCCGCCACATACGCCAGCGCAGCTTCGGCAAGCGGATCGGCGCGTATCAGCGCGTGATCCAAATCGATCAGCAGCGGCGTTCTAAGGTCAACGATCTGTTCGTCGACGCGTGCGGATGTTGGTGGATTCTGGGATATAGACGTCACCGTTTGCTCAATTCGAGGCTTGACACCAGACGATGAGCTTTTGATCACGGTATTGGTTTGGCTGTCCATGGCAAAACAGATGCGATCGCATTCCGATCCGCTGTTGAGCACAAGTTCAAACAATAAATGCAGCCCGCGCCGACGTGACGGATCGTGGTGTCGAAGACCAAGCCCTTGTTCTCACGGTTCGAGATGGAAATCAGGCCAACTTCGATCGCGGTCGGAAATTTCAGTGACTGCAAGCGGCCAATCGATCTTGAATGCGGGATCGTCGTGCCGGAAACCGGCTGCAGCTGCAGGAGAATAAAAGGCGGACATCATGTAGCCGACAGTTGTCGCAGGCGCGCTGGTCTGAAAACCGTGCGCCATGCCCGGCGGGATGTAGATCTGACGGTTGTCCCCACCTGAGAGCTCGAACGCTTCCCATTTCATATACGTCGAGGAAAACGGCCGCAGATCGATGAGCACATCGTAGATTGAGCCGGTCAGGCAGCGCACGACCTTCACCTCCTCGTCCGGCGCCTGCTGAAAATGCATGCCGCGCACTGTGCCGGCCACAAGCGTATGAGAGAAGCTGTGCTGGACGTACTGCGTCACCAGCCCCGCCTCGGCGAACTCGCGCGCGCAGAAGGTGCGCGCGAAGTGACCGCGCTGATCGCTGATCGGGTCCATCTCAATCAGTCTCACATCCTGGAGACGTGTCGTGATGAATCGCATCAAGGCCTCTTGCGCGCCGAATTTGGTTGCGACGATTGCCGATCAGCTTTGCCAATCGACGCATATCTCACGCGCCATGGACCACGCCCTGCGTAGACAACTGGCAATCTCGCCGTCGATGGCGCGCTTCACACGTGCCGCCGAATGACGTCGCATACGCGATCGATCTCGTCCTCGCGGATATCATGATAGCTCGGCAGATTGATCGCGCGCGGATACAGCGAATAGCTCACCTCGTTTTCCGGCTTCGCCTCGAACATCGGCAACATGCTCAGCGGCCAGAAGAAGACGCGTGCGTCGATATTGTGGGCACGCATATCGGCAATCAACGCATCGCGATCGAAAGACACGTCTCTATTGACCACGATCGTCGGCATCCAATATCCGTTGACCGTGCCTTTTGGTTCCAGGTTGAGCGCCAGTGGAAGATTGCCCAAGCGCCCCTTGTAGGCGTGCATGATGTCCCGCCGCCTGGAGATCAACTCCTCCACGCGCTGAAGCTGAGCGCATCCAAGCGCCGCCTGAATATTGGACATCTTGTATTTGTAGCCGATCATATCGGCCCAGAACTGCTTTGTTTGTCCGGGTAAGCGACCGTGCGCATTGAGCGCTTTGACAGTAAGCGCGAGCCCATCGTCGTTGGTGGCAAACATCCCACCTTCGCCCGTCGTCATCGTCTTCGAGCCGTGGAACGAAAATGCCGAGAAGACACCCATCGTTCCCGTGCGCTTGCCATTCGTCCAGCGCGACCCCATGGACTCTGCGGCGTCTTCGATAACCGGCAGACCGTAGCGACGGCCAATGTCCAGCAGCGCGTCCATGTCGGAGATCGAACCGTATAGATGGACGGCCATGATTGCCTTGGTCTTGGGCGTGATGGCCGCCTCGACCTTCACAGGATCGAGGCACCAGGTATCCTCCCGCACATCGACGAAGACAGGCTTGGCGCCCACATACACAATCGGGGACGCCGAAGCGATCCAGTTGATATCGCCGAGAATGACTTCGTCGCCCGGCCCGATGCCCAACGCCACGAGGCCCATATGCAGTGCGCCCGTCGCGCCGGTGGTGGCCACGGTGTGCTTGACGCCCAACCAGTCTGCGAACTCTTTCTCGAAGCGATTCAAGTAGTCGAAGCAGTTATCCGCCCAGCCGTTTGCGGCTGCGTCCTGAGCGTACTGCACTTCGAGCTCGGTAATGGACGGCTTCGAGTAATAGATCTTGGAAAGATCGGCATCATCGGCGGACGGTTTGGTCTTCAGCATGTTCGCGCTCTCCCGCCTGTCGCCAGGCGGCATGAATGAGTGAATTCTCAGCCTTCTTGCGAGCCGCCCGATTTACGGTAGTCGCGGCCCAGCCCCATGGCGAACTCAGATGCCTTGGGGTCGCGTGAAATGACTGGCTTCGCTTCGCCGTCACCAGTTTCGCCCGACGAATCCGCATTTTTGTAAAGCGTGAAGTGCGGCGCATCGACGTCGCCGTCGTCGCGCTGCGTCGTGTAGTAGTAGAGGTTGAGCACTTTCCTCTGCACGTCGGGAGGGCACGCGTTAGGGAGCCGCTGGCCATGATGCGACAGCTCTCCGGTAGAGAATATGACGAGGCGATTGAAGCGCGGCAGATTCGAGACGATTGGCGCTTTCATCTCCTTGTCCCAGAACTCGAGTGCGCCGTTCCACTCCGGCTCCCATTGCTCAGGAAGATACAGCAACGCGTTGACGCGCCGATGGGCTTGCATCTTGTGGTGCCAATTGAAGTCGGCGTGGATGTTCAGGAAGTCTCCCGTTGAGCTCATGTGCGCCCCACCGCCAATGAAGTAGGGGTCAGGCAACAGACACTCGATGCCGGTCAAGGTTTCCAGAAAAAGCGTGAATTGGCGAGAGTTGAATTCCCGAAGCATCTCGCGCAGGAGGTGCGGCAACTTCGTCTCGTCATGCTGATAGCGTCGACGGTTGTTTTTATTGTCGCGCTCAATCCAGCCAATGTCATCGGGTTTGGGAAACGCCGCCGAAAGCGCGCGCGCCAAATCCTCGGGGAGGAAATTGTCGATGCATA
>LNEA01000201.1 GCA_001464855.1 Rhizobiales bacterium Ga0077530 | reverse complement strand
GTTAGAGAGCGGTGGGGCGCGCATTCAACAAGGTCGTCGTAGCAAATCGCGGGGCTGTCGCCGCGCGCGTATTGCGTGCGCTGACCGAAATGGGGATTCGCTCGGTCGCCGTCTACTCCGATGCCGATCGCGATGCACCGTGGCTCGAATGGTCGTCGGAGGCGTACCGCATCGGTCCCGCCGCCGCGCGCGAAAGCTATCTCGATCAGCGCGTTCTGCTCGAGGTCTTGAAGCAGACGAGGGCCGACGCGCTGCATCCGGGCTATGGTTTCCTCGCCGAGAACGCGGAGTTTGCCCGACGGATCACGGACCAGGACGTCACGTTCATCGGCCCGGCCGCGCGCTGGATCGAAGACATGGGCCACAAAACCAAGGCTCGTGATCTGGCGAAAGAGTACGGTCTGCCTGTTGGTGCTGGATCAGGCGTGCTCTCCGGCGTACCGGCCGAGATCGTCGCGGCGGCGCGCAAGATTGGCTACCCGTTGCTCGTGAAGCCGGCCGGAGGCGGCGGTGGCATCGGCATGCTGACGGCGCGCGATGACGAGGAACTCGTCGCGGCCGTCGAGAAATCCGCATCGCTCGCGCAGCGCAGCTTTTCGAGCGCCGAGGTTTATCTGGAACGCCTCGTCGAACGTCCCCGCCACGTCGAATTGCAAATCATCGCCGACAACTTCGGCAACTGCATGCACCTGTTTGAGCGCGATTGCTCGGTGCAACGCCGCCATCAGAAAGTCATCGAGGAGGCGGCCGCCCCGGGCATCCCGCGCGCAACGATCGACACTTTAGCTGGCGACATCGCCGGAAAGCTCGGCGGCGCCGGATACAACAATATCGGCACCGTCGAGATGTTGATGGACGGTGACGGAAAGTTCGCGTTCCTCGAGATGAACACGCGACTACAGGTCGAGCACGGCGTCACCGAGGAGGTGACCGGCATCGACATCGTCAAGACGCAGATCCGCTTGGCGGAGGATCACAAGCTCGCTGACGTCGTGCCGAACGCGCCAACGCTGGACGGTCACGCGATCGAGGCGCGCGTCTACGCTGAAGACCCGAAGCGCTTCTTCCCGTCACCAGGGAAGCTCGAGGTGTTCCGTCCTCCGGTCGCCACCGGCGTGCGCATTGAGACCGGCTATCGCGAAGGTCTTGATGTGACACCGCACTACGATCCGCTGCTCGCCAAGGTGATCGTGAAGCGCGCGACGCGAGACAAGGCGATCGACGATACCATCGAAGCACTCGATGCCTTCGAAGTGCGGGGCGTGAAAAGCAACATTCCCGCGCTGATCACAATTCTCAACTCGGATCCGTTCCGCGCCGGCGCCGTGCACACCGGCCTTATCGGCGAACTCATCAAATGACCAGAGGAAGACAGTAATGGCGGAATGCGAGGCGAAATCCGAGGTGACTGGCTCGATCTGGAAGATTGTGACCGAGGTCGGGCAGAAGGTCGAAGCCGGCGATACGATCATGATCATCGAGTCCATGAAGATGGAAATCCCGGTGATCGCCGAGGAAAGTGGGACGATCAAAGCATTCCTCGTCAAGGAGGAGGCCGCCGTTTCTGAAGGTCAGACAGTGGCTGTGCTCGAGACCTGACAGGTGCGCCGTGGGAGATGACAAGGTGAGCGACGCCACGAAGGAAGCAGCCGCCATCGGCTGGGAGCCTGAGATCGAGGAGTTGCGGTTTCGCAGAGCGGAGGCGCAGCGCCTTGGCGGCGCTGAGGCTATCGAAAAGCATCACTCCCAAAACCGTCTCACCATTCGCGAGCGTATCGGCGGACTGGTCGATGGCGGCACGTTCCAGGAGGTCGGTGGCCTGACGGGCCAAGGTCGGTATGCCGATGGCAAGCTCGCTGGTGTCACCCCAGCACCGTACGTGATGGGACTCGCCAATATCGAAGGTCGTCCGGTTGCGATCGGTGGCGAAGACTTCACGATTCGTGGCGGTACGAGTTGGTCCGGCGATCGAAAGAAGGGCGGCCAGGGCGGCTTCATCGAGGATCTGGCGGCGAGCTATCTCATTCCGCTGGTCAACCTCATCGACGGCGCTGGTGGCAGCGTCACATCCATCAATCGGCGGGGACACTCGGTGTTTCCCGGCGTTCACGGCTTTGAACGCTCGGTCGAACTGATGGGGAAGGTGCCGGTCGTCAGCGCGGTGCTGGGCACGGCCGCGGGCGGCCCGGCTGGACGCGCGATCCTCTCGCATTGGTCGGTGATGGTGAAAGGCACGTCGCAGGTCTTCGCTGCCGGCCCGCCGGTGGTCGAGCGCTCACTCGGCCAGAAGATCAGCAAGGAAGATCTCGGCGGCGCCGACATCGCTGTCGATCACGCGGGCACCATCGACAATCGCGCCAAGGACGAAGCCGAGTGCTTCGCGATGGTGAAACGCTACCTGTCCTACATGCCGCAGAACGTTTGGGAGATGCCGCCGATTGTCGATATCGGCGATCCCGTGGATCGTGCAGACGATGCGTTGGCGTCCATCGTGCCGCGCGACCGGCGACGGCCGTACAACATGCGCAAGCTCATCGAACTCGTCGCCGATAAGGGCAGCATTTTCGAGATCCAGCCGACCTATGGCAAGGCCCTGATCACGGCCTTTGCGCGAATGAACGGCAAGGTCGTCGGCATCCTGGCCAACAATCCGATGGTGTACGGCGGTGCCATGGATGTGCGGGCCGCGCGCAAGCAGACGCACTTCATCGAGCTCTGCGATAGTTTCCACATCCCGCTTGTTTTCTTCGTCGATGTGCCGGGCTTCATGGTCGGAAAAGATGCGGAAGCGGCAGCAACGCTGCGCGAGGGCATGCGCGCCGTCTATGTTGCCCTGCAGGCGAGCGTTCCGATGTTCACGGTCGTCGTGCGCAAGTGCTACGGCATGGCCGGGATGGGCGCGACCGATAAGAATGGGCTCGATTTCAAGATCGCTTGGCCGTCCGCCGAATGGGGTTCGCTGCCGATCGAAGGCGGCGTCGCGGCCGCCTTCCGCCGCGAGATCGCCGCAGCACCGGATCCGAAAGCGCGCGAACGCGAGATCGAGGCTGATCTTCGCAGTATGGCGTCGCCATTCCGGACGGCCGAAGCTTTCGGCGTTGAAGACATCATCGATCCACGCGAGACGCGCGCCTACCTTTGCCGCTTCATCGATGCGGCCCAAGGTCGAATACGAACCACACTCGGACCTAAGGCACGGTATGGCGTTCGCCCCTGAGCGCTGACCGCAACACCAACGAGCTCAAACGAGCCGTCAAAAAATGGGAGAACGCCATGAAGTGGATTAAGTCTGCGACGATGAGTGCTATCGCCGCCGCCGTGCTCGCGAGCGCGCCGGCCGTACAAGCGCAAGAGAAGGTCAAGGTGCGGTTCGGCATCCTGACGACCGCCTCCCAGGCGGCATTCTATGTCGGCGTCAAGAAGGGCATCTTCGAGAAGCACGGCTTCGATGCTGAGATCAAGTCGCTCTCGACCGGCGTGCAAGCCAACCAGGCGCTTGCTGCGAACCAAGTGGACTGGGCTGGTGGTGGCGTCGAATCCACCGTCGTTGCATGGGCCAACAAACTGCCGTTCAAGGCCTACTCGATGTACGCCAAGGGCGGTGATTCCTACGGCATCGTCGTGCGCAACGAGGCGGGCATCAATTCACCCGCTGATCTCAAGGGAAAGCGCGTCGCTGTTCCGCAAGGCACCGCACCGGCGCAGGGCCTCAGCCAGCTCATCCAGCAGGCTGGGTTGCCGCGCGACTCCGTCAACCGCGTCAACGCGACTTACGGCAGCATGGGACAGATGCTCATCCAGGGCGCTGTCGACGCGATGGTTGGGCTCGAACCCTTCCTGACGCTGACCGAGGAAAAGATGGCCGGCAACGGCAAGATCCTGATGCGTCTCGGCAAGGTCGTCCAAGGCGGTGGCTTCTTCCTGATCGGCGATGCCTGGGCGGCCCAGAATCCGACCAAGATAAAGGACGCCGTCGCCGCGTTGTGGGAGTCGCAGCAATGGGTGCGCAATAATCCCAAGGAAGCGGCGGCGCTCGAGGCGGAGTTCCTCAAGGTCGAGCCGCGCATCGTCGAGGTGACGTTCAAGTGGCTCAACTATGATCCGTTGATCGATGATTTCACCGCGGCATCGCTCAAGACGACGTCACAGTACCTCGCCGCCGAGAAGTTGATCCCAGTCGAAGTCAATCCCGATGAGCATCTGGTCGAATTCAAGAAGGTTGTCAGTGAAGTTCGGGCCAAGCACGGCGCGTTCCTCAAATGATGAAGGCTGACGTGTCGGAAATCCTGGTCGCCAGTGCGATATCGAAGACCTACTTCGACCCGACGTTTGGCGAGAATGTCCACGCATTGGACGCCATCTCGCTGAGCATCAGGGCGCACGAGTTCGTATCGGTCATCGGTCCCTCGGGCTGCGGGAAGTCAACCTTCCTGCGCATTGTTGCCGGCCTTGAAAGGTCACGGGGCCGGGTGCGGACCGTGGCATGGTCTTCCAGGAGTATGCGCTGCTGCCGTGGAAGACGACGCAGGCCAATGTCGAGTTCGGCCTGCGTTTGAAAGGCGTCGCCCGCGAAGAGCGGGCGCGCATCGCTCGGCGCTTCATCGACCTCGTCGGGCTTTCCGGATTCGAGAGTAAGTATCCGCACCAGCTCTCGGGCGGCATGCGGCAACGTGCAGCCGTTGCTCGCGTGCTCGCCAACAACCCGACCGTTCTGCTCATGGATGAGCCCTTCGCCGCTGTCGATGCGATGACGCGGCAGAGACTGCAGGAAGAACTCACGGTCATCACGGCAACGGAACGCACGACCGTCATGTTTGTGACGCACGCGATCGACGAAGCCGTGTTTCTATCCGATCGCGTGATCGCCCTTTCAGGGCGGCCGGGCCGCGTCGTCGCCGATATCGACATCGACCTCCCGCGCCCGCGGCAATGGAGCGAGTTGGTTCGCGATCCGCGATTTCAACACTACCGCGACCTGTGGAGGCCCACTCGTGACGACGATGCTACCTGCGCGATGGACGCCGCTCGCGATGACGCGGGGCATAGTCCGCGAGTTGCTGCCGTTTGCGGTCGGGATTGCGGCTTGGCAAATCCTGTCCTCGCTGAACATCTGGCCGCCGGTACTATTTCCGTCGCCCATGCAGGTGTTCCAGGCGTTCTTTGCCGATCTCGGTTCGGGTGTTCTGCTCACCAATATGGCGGTGAGCCTGAAGAGTTTGGGCATCGGATTTCTTGTGGGTGCAGTTATCGCTGTGCCGCTCGGCTATCTCATGGGCCTCAATCGCGCGAGCCGCGATTTCTTCGATCCGCTCGTCAACCTCCTGCAGGCCATTCCAGGCCTCGCATGGATTCCTTTCGCCATTCTCTGGTTCGGACTTGGTCAAGGCGCGGTGACCTTCATCATCGTCATGTCCGTCTTCTTTCCGGTGCTGCACAACCTCCTGACAGGTATACGCACGGTGCAGCCGGTGCTGATCGAGGCCGTCCAGACTCTCGGCGCACGACGCATGGACGTGATCGCGCATGTGATCTTTCCGGCGACGCTGCCAAACTTGATGACGGGCATTCGGCTCGGTATCGCCTTCGGCTTCCGCTCGCTGGTCGGAGGCGAGATGATCGCCAGCACCGACGGTATCGGTTACGCGATCTTTAATGCGCAGCAGTATTTCCAGTCGTCGCGCATCGTGGTTGGGATGCTGGCTATCGGCATCACGTGGATGATCATGGACCGCTTCATTCTGCGCCCGATTGAACAGCGCACGACGATGCGTTGGGGGCTCATGCGCGATGGCCTGGACAATACGTGAAGTCCACCCGGGCGGTCTCGGGGCCATCAGTCAACGTGCTATTTAGATTAAGGCCGTAAAGCCGGCATGCGGCCGGATCACACCATCGCGCGTCATAGACGCTGGCTCCACGCAAGGCGCTGCTCGCGCTGACTTTGGTCAGCGCGAGCAGGAGGCGTCAGTCACGGGCGGCCCGCTCCCGGCCTCCGATCAACATCACGTCTTCATGAGGCTCGGCAGCCACGTAATGATGCTGGGGAAGATCATGCAGAGGATGAGGCCCAACAACATCAGCCCGACGAACGGCAGAGCCGATTTGTAGATATCCATCATCGTGACGCCAGGCGGCGCGACCGCTTTCATGTAGAACAGATTGAATCCAAAGGGCGGCGTCAGGTATCCGATCTCCATGTTGATCACGAACAGGATTGCGAACCACATCGGATCGAAGCCGAGCGAGATCACGATCGGGAAAAAGATCGGAGCGGTGAGTAGCACGATGCCCGTTGGATCGAAGAAACACCCGAGCACCAGGAGAATGAGCTGCATGGTGATGATCACCATCCAGGGATCGCCCACGCCCTTGATCAATGAAGACACGATAGATGCGGCACCGGTGACGGCATAGAGCGCGGTGAACGCCGAGGCCGCAAACACGATCCAAATCACCATCGCGCTGAGACGCAGGGTGATGAACAGTGCCGAGGTGAAGCTCTCCCAGTTGAACGTGCGTTTGACCATAGCGCTGACGATTGCACCGAG
>LNEA01000200.1 GCA_001464855.1 Rhizobiales bacterium Ga0077530 | reverse complement strand
CCATCGATCGTGAACAGGCTCGACGTGATCCCGAAATAGGTCGCGGTCGGACCACGCCCCGTCGACGGCAGCCAGCCAAGCATCACGGCGAACACCATGATCATCATGATGCCGACCCAGAACGTCGGCAGCGAGAAGCCCAGGATCGACGTCGCCATCACCGATTTCGAAATGAAGCTGTCCGGCTTCAATCCGGCATAGAGTCCCAGCGGAATGCCGAGGAGAATCGACATCAGCGTCGCTGCGATAGCGATCTCCAGAGTCGCCGGCATCCGGTCGACGATCAGTTTCAGCGCCGAGGTCCCGTGCACGAACGACGTGCCGAGATTTCCGGTCAACGCGCCCTTTATGAAATGGAAATACTGGATGTACAGCGGCTGATCGAGCCCGAGGCGCTGGATCGTGCGTTCGATTTCGGCCTGATCGGCTTGCGGATCGATGAGAAGGTAGACCGGATCGCCGACCACATTCAGCCCGACGAAGACGATGACCGACATCGCCAGCACGACGGCGGCACTCTGCATCAGGCGGCGGATAATGTAAGCGGTCACGGGGCGCTCTAAACATTGGGGCACCGCCCCTCAACGCGAGGGATGGTGCCCAGGATTGGAACCCTTACTGGCTCACGCTGTCCGAGATCGTGTACTCGTCGCTGCGTGCCTCGTACTTCAGCCCCTTTCGGCTCGCCCAGGTGTTGAGCTGATAGTGGCTGACGATCACGCCGACATCATTGATGGCGATTTCGCTCGCCTTGGCGAGAAGCTCGCCACGCTTTGCGTCATCGACAGTCGCCAATGCCTGATCGATCACCTTGTCGAGTTCGGGGTTGGAATAGCGGCCGCGATTAGCCGTACCCATGCCCTTGGTCTTGTCGAACGTCGCGACCAGCGACTTCAATGGCGACGAGACTTCGCCCGTGCCGGCGCCCCAGCCGACCAGGATGAAGCTGAACTCCGGATTGCCGCCAGCGCCTGCTGACGCACGGTTGAAGAACACCGCCGGCGGCATGGTCTCGACCTTCGTCTCGACGCCGATACGCGTGAACATCTGGGCGACAGCCTCTGCCATCCGGGCGTCGTTGATGTAACGCCCGTTCGGCGAATGCAGCGTCATCTTGAAGCCCTTGGGGAACCCGGCGTCAGCCAGGAGCTTCTTTGCGCCTTCGGCATCGAATGCCTCGACCTTGAGGTTCGGCGAGATTCCGAAGTACCCGTCGGCCAGAAACTGCGACGCCGGAACCGCGGCCTTCTCCATCAACCGATCGACGATTGCTGCCCGATTGATGGCTTTCGACAACGCCTTTCGCACCCGCACGTCCTTGAGCGGATTCTTGATCGCCGTGCCATCGTTGGCAGTGATGAACGGCGTCTCGTCGCGCCAATGATCGATGTGGAAATAGATCACGCGGTTCGAGAGTCCTTGGGAAACCTCGACCTTGCCTTCCTTCTGAAGGCGCTGGATGTCCGTGGTCGGGACTTCCTCGATCAGGTCGACGTCACCGGCCAGCAAGGCCGCTACTCGGGCCGGACCGGTCTTGATCGGCCGGATCGTGACTTTCGCCCATTTCGGCTTGCCGGCCCAATGGTCGTCGTTGCGCACGACCACGTAGCGGTCTCCCTTGACGAACTCGGAGAATTTGTACGGCCCGGTGCCGACCGCTGCCTTACCGCTATTGAAGTCCTCAGTCTTGGCACCCGTCGCTGCCTTCTGCGAAATGATGGCGATCGTCGCCATGTCATTCGGCATCAGCGGATAGGGTTCCTTGGTGGTCACGCGGACGGTGTGATCGTCGACCTTGCTGAAGGTCTTGCCGCGCACGTACAGCGCGAAGCTGCCGGGGCTGTTCTCGACGTTCGGCGCACGCCCCATCGTGAAGATGACGTCGTCGGCAGTGAACGGCGATCCGTCGTGCCACTTGACGCCGGTGCGGAGTTTGAACTCCCAGGTCTTGTCGTCGATCGTCTTCCAGCTCGTCGCAAGGCCGGGGATCGGCTTATGCTTGGCATCAAAATGCACCAAGCGCTCATAGACGTGCGAGGTCAGGGCGTTGTTGGGCGTCAGGTTGTGGAAATGCGGGTCCATCGCCGACGGCTCGGAGGACAATGCCATCCGCAAGTCCTGTGCCGCCACGTTGGCCGGCGCCGCCATGGCCAGCCCGGTCGCAAACAGCGCCGCCAGAATCGGAATCGATCGTTTCATTCAGCGTTTCTCCCAAAAGCGTTTCTGTGGTCAGACAGCGCGCAAGCGCGGTCGCCAGAGTTTGTGTCGGGCCGCGAGAGTGCCGCCGCGCCAGCCTTGGCTGCAACGTATCATATGATCGGCGTCTGCCAAGCGCAGCGGACGTCCGTGCGCCGATCGCGACGCACGGGTCCGACTGCGGTCGGGCCGCTACCAGGAGCGGCGCGAGCCCGTGTCGATATGGAAGAAGCCGCGACGGTACAGCTTTAATCCGCCGACCGACCCATGACTGCGCAGGAAGGCGTACACCGACCGCGCGCTGGCACCACGGACCCGGAAGTCGACGGCGTTACCCGACAGGTGGTGGGAGTGTCGCGCGCCACCGACCCGCGAGTTATGGCGGCGGCTGCGGCAGGTGGAATTCACAGTGACCGGGCCGAAATTGCTCGCGACCTGAGCGATGACCGCCCGCAGGCTCGCGTTCAGGCAGCCTGAGTTCGCAGCCCAGCTCACGCCGCCGCCAGACAGGCTGGGTCCGACTTTCAGAGCGGGCGCAAAGCTGTTGCCGAGGCTGGCGGTGCGCACACCTCTGGCGCGTCGATGACTATGGCGGTTGCTGTAACCCCTGCGGCCACGACGCACCTCGGAAATGCGGGGGCTGCCGCCGGACAGGTTCTCGCGATGGCGCCGGGCAGGGATGGCGCCCAGCCGCATCCGCTTGCTGCGACCGAAACTGCCGCGGGAGTTCTGGCGGCCGCTTGCGCTCGACGCACCCTCGGCTCTGAACTGGTAGGTCGAATCGGCCTGAGCGGAACCCGTCGCCAGCATCGGCGCGATGACGGCACCCAGCACAATCATGCTCGCCGCCACCGCCATTCGGCGGCAGACGTTGATGAACGCTTGCATTGCTCGTGTACTCCCCTGGATCGCCGGACCAACCGAGCCATCGGGTCAGAGCCCGTCTGGCTGGCGATCCGCGGCGTGACTACAACCCCCGCTCGCAGGCATGAGGGTTAGGGGCATCCAGCCGTGATGGTAAGATCTTGTTTACTCTAATGGTTAACTTCTAGAACGTCTCCGAGAGCAGGCGGGAACGTCGGATCGACCGCACCAAGCGTTATTTTTCTAAAAAATTATATTTATTTCAGCGCTTTATCCACCTTCATGGAATTGGGCCGGCTCACCGACCCCCGGCGTCAGGATCTCGCCGTCCCACATCACGGCGTTGCCGCGCACGAACGTGCCGACCGGCCAGCCGCGCACGCTGCCGCCATGATAGGGCGTCCATCCGCACCGCGATTTGATCCAGTCGTTGGTGATCGTCATCGTGCGCTTGAGGTCGACGACGGTCAGGTCGGCATCGTAGCCGACGGCAATCCGGCCCTTGCCGCTGATCCCGAACAATCGCGCCGGACCATGGCTTGTCAGGTCCACGAACCGCTGCAACGACAGGCGGCCGGCGTTGACGTGATCGAGCATGACCGGCACCAGCGTCTGCACCCCGGTCATTCCGGAATGGCTCTCGGGGTACGGGTGGTCCTTCTCCTCGCGGGTGTGCGGGGCGTGGTCGGAACCGAGCACATCGACGGTCCCGTCCGCGACCGCCGCCCACAATGCCTGGAGATGGCGGGCATCGCGCACCGGTGGGTTCATCTGGGCATAGGTGCCGAGCCGCTCGTAGCAGTCGGGCGCCATCAAGGTCAGGTGATGCGGCGTCACCTCGACGCTCGCCCACGCCTTGTGATCGCGCAGGAACTCCATTTCTTCCGCGGTCGAGACGTGCAGGACATGCACGCGCTTCCGATATTTCTCGGCCAACCGCACCAGCCGCTCGGTCGCGATCATCGCCGCCACCTCGTCGCGCCATACCGGATGCGATGACGGATCGCCGGGCACGCGCAGTTTGGCCCGCTCGCGCAGTCGCGCTTCGTCCTCGGCATGGAAGGCTGCCCGGCGGGAGATCGCCGCGATGACCTTCTCCAAAGTCGCCTCGTCCTCGATCAGCAGGTCGCCCGTCGAGGCGCCCATGAACACCTTGATCCCAGCGGATGCCTCGAGCCGCTCCAGATGCGGGATATTGCCGACGTTCTCCCGCGTCCCACCGACATAGAAGGCGAAATCGCAGTGCATCCGTCCGCGTGCTCGTGCGACTTTGTCGGCGAGCGTCTCCTCGGTGGTGGTGAGTGGCTTCGTGTTCGGCATTTCGAACACGACTGTAACGCCGCCGCTGACCGCGGCCAGGCTGCCGGTCGCCAGATCCTCCTTGTGCTCGAGCCCTGGCTCGCGGAAATGGACTTGGCTGTCGATCACCCCCGGGAGGACGTGGAGCCCCTTGGCATCGATGACCTCCGCGGCGCGGGTCGCCGAGATGTCGCCGATTGCGGCGATACGCCCTCCGACGATCCCGATATCCCGCACTGCTTCGCCGTCGTGATTGACGACGGTTCCCCCCTTGACGATAAGGTCGAAGAGTTCTGCCATACCCGGCCTCCAGGACGGTTGTTGCGCCGCCGCACGCGGCCACCATAAGGCGGGGGATATAGCAGATGAGCGGAGCGCGCCAGCCGCCCTAGAGCATCATCGGGCCGCACGGAATCGCTTTCGCGATTCAGCGGTTCGATAAAGATGCTCTAGAATCACTGGTGTAGAGCACTTCCATCCATTCTCATTCGATTCCAAAGAATCGAATGAGAATGGATAGTGCTCTAGCCGCGGAACGCGGGAGCAAAGATTGATATGAGCACCACTGTTGTCGCGCTGCTGACCGATCGCGGCGTCGTGTCGCTGTCCGGACCGGACGCGGTCGATTTCCTCGACAACCTCGCCACCAACGATCTGGCGGGCATGGAAATCGGCGACGTACGCTTTGCCGGCCTGCTGACGCCGCAGGGCAAAATCCTGTTCGAGTTCTTCGCGCTGCGCACCGAGGACGGCTGGCTGTTGGATACGCTCGGCGCCAAGGTCGGCGACCTGAGCAAACGCCTGACGATGTATAAGCTGCGCGCCAAGGTTGTCCTCGCCGATGTCTCGGCGGACTACGCGATCGCTGCGGCATGGGGCGCGGCGCCACCGGCCGTTAGCGAAGGCTGGTGCTATTCTGATCCACGCAGCTCTCGGCTTGGGTGGCGGCTCCTCGTGCCGCGCGCCGCTGCCGCCGCTTGGTCCGCAGAAGCGACCGACGACGACTACCACCGCCACCGCATCGCCGTGGGCATAGCGGAGGGTGGACGCGACTATCCTCTCGGCGACACCTTCCCCCACGAGGCGAATTATGATCGCGACGCCGGGGTGTCCTTCACCAAAGGCTGCTTCGTCGGGCAGGAGGTCGTAGCGCGGATGCAAAACAAGACCGTCGTGCGCAAACGGGTCGTCGCGATCACCGGCACCGCCCCGCTGACGGCTGGCGCCGAGGTTCTGATCGGCGGGACGGCCGCGATCGGCACGATCGGTTCCGTCGATGGATCCCGTGCCCTCGCGCTCTTGCGCATCGATCGCGCGGCCGAGGCTGCTGACAAGGGTCAAACGCTGACCACCACCGACGGCGCCACCATTACCACCGATGCGACCGCGCTCGCCCTTTACCGCGCCAGCGCCGCCGCCCGGGCCGCCCTGCCATGACGACAGCCGCGACAAAAAAAGAGCCCGTCCGCTGCGCCTGGCTCGGCATCGCCGATGCCGAATACACGCGCTATCACGACGAGGAATGGGGCGTGCCGAAGGTCGACGAACGCGCGCTCTTCGAGAAGCTGGTGCTGGAGGGATTTCAGGCCGGATTGTCGTGGCTCACAATCCTGAGGAAACGCGACAATTTCCGCGCCGCGTTCCACGGTTTCGATGCCGAGAAGATTGTGCGGTTCAAGGAACGCGATATCGAACGCCTCATGGCGGACGCAGGGATCATCCGCAACCGCGCGAAGATCGAGGCGACGATCTCCAATGCCGAGGCCTATCTGCGGCTGCGTGAGCGCACCAGCCTTTCGAAATTTCTCTGGGACTTCATCGACGGTAGGCCGCTGATCCATGAACGCCGAACGATGCGCGAGATCCCGCCGGAAACACCCGAGTCCAAGGCGATCTCCAAGGCGCTTAAGAAAGAAGGCTTTCGCTTCGTCGGCCCGACCACCGTCTATGCGTTCATGCAAGCGTCGGGCTTCGTCAACGATCACCTCGTCGACTGTCATCGCTACGGTCATTGCGCCAGCCTGCAGCGCAAATTCAAGGCGCCCAAGCAATGAGCGAACCAGGGTCCGGCATCGAGGAACCAAGAGCGTGGCAGCGGATGCTCTCGGGGCGCCGTCTCGACCTGCTCGCACCTTCGCCCGATGACATCGCGATCGAGGACATCGCCCACGGTCTCGCTCGCGTCGCGCGCTGGAACGGCCAGACCTACGGCGAACATGCGTTCTCGGTCGCCGAACATACGGTCCTGGTCGAGACGATCGCCGGCACGCTCAATCCTGGGTGGGAGAAAGGTTGGCGCCTCGCCGCGCTCCTGCACGACGCGCCGGAGTACGTGATTGGCGACCTCATCAGCCCGTTCAAGGCGGCGATCGGCTTCGACTACAAGGCATTCGAGAACCGGCTGCAGGAAGCCATCCACATCCGCTTCGGGTTGCCGCCCGCCCTGCCCGCGGAAATCGCCGCCACGATCAAGCAGGCCGATCGCATCGCCGCGTATTATGAGGCGACCGTACTCGCGGGTTTCACACAGGACGAAGCCGACCGCTACTTCGGCATCCCGGCCATCCCCCCAACACTCGCCAAGGCGCTCGCGCGCCTCGACCCGCTGCCTGTTGCAGCCGCGCAAAAGCGATTTCTCGCGCGGTTCCGGGCATTGGCGAAGGGGTGAGGCAGACTACTTCCCCCGAAATACCGGCTTGCGCTTTTCCATGAAGGCGCGGCGGCCTTCAGCATAGTCCTCGCTCTCGAAGCAGGCTTCGACGAAGCGATCGAGACGCGCGAAATCGGGACTTTCAGGACGCGCCGCGAACTCGTCGACGGCTTCCTTGGCTGCTCGAATGGACAGCGGTGCATTGGCGGCCATCTCGAGCGCGACCTTGCGCGTTTCCGCCTCCAGCTCGGCTGCCGGCACCACCGCATTGGCGATCCCCATGTCATAGGCTGCCGCCGCCCCATAGCGCCGCCCGGTAAACAGCATCTCCTTTGCTTTGGCCGCCGTCACCACGGAGAGCATCGGCCGTATCCAGCGCGGGTTGTAGCCGATCGACAGCTTGGCCGCAGGGATTGAGAACACGGCGTCATCGGCCACCCACCGCATATCGCAGCACATGGCGAGTTCGCATCCGCCGCCGAAGCAGTAGCCGTACACCATGGCAATGGTCGGCTTCGTGGCCCGCCCCACCGCTTCGAAGGCTTCGTGATTGATCTCGTCGTAGCGGCGCGCCTCAGCCCCCGTGCGGTTGCCTTCGAATTCGGAGATGTCGGCACCGGCCGAGAATGCTTTGGTGCCGGCACCGCGGAGGACGATGACCCGCACCTCTGGATCGGCTTCCGCCTCGCGAAAAAGGCCGGGTAACGCCGCCCACATATCCCGTGTATAGGCATTCAACCGGCTCGGATTGTCGGCGAGAATGACTCGAATGCCGTTATCGGTCAGCGTGCGTAGCATTGGCGGCGTAGGCGTGGTCGACATATCGGCTCCTGAGCTGATCCCGAGCGGCTATTCGTCGTTGGCGACGGTATCTATGCCCGTTTGCACAAACCAGCGCTACCACGCCACCGCATGACAACCTTGCCCGCCGTTTCGCGGAAGCCGATCGGCCGCCGTGCCACATTGCGCCGCAGCAACCTTTCTCCAACATCCAGATTGCGATCCGGCACAGTTTTGCCTATTTCTTGGCCGCTTACTCCCGCGGCTTACGCGGATCTCTTCGCTCGGTGTTCTCGGTCTCAAATCTTTGAACCACAACTCGGCACCGTCCGGTTACGGGATCGCTGCGCTGGCGCTGCTCGCGAGCTGGGTGGTGCTGTGCGCGCCATGGCTGTTCGGCGACGTGTCGATCCCCTATGACGCCAAGGCCCATTTCCAGGCGCAGGTGCAGTTCCTCGCCAACGCGCTCCATTCCGGCCAGTCGCCGTTCTGGAACCCGCACGTCTTTGCCGGTTCGCCGCAGATCGCCGACCCGCAAAGCCTGATCCTGTCGCCCGCTGTTCTCGTTGCGCTCATCGATCCTACGCCAAGCTTTCAGCTCGTCGACGGCTTCACGTTCGGCCTGCTGGCCCTCGGCGGCCTTTCGATCCTGATGCTGTTCCGCGATCGCGGCTGGCATCCGGCAGGCGCAATCGTCGCGGCACTCGGCTTCGCCTTCGGTGCATCCGCAGCCTGGCGCATTCAACATATCGGGCAGGTGCAGTCGTTCGCCTTCTTTGCCATCGCCTTATGGATGTTGGCGCGCACCCTCGACCGCCAATCAATCCGCTGGGGCATCGGCACCGGCGCGATCACGGGCCTGATGATCGCCGAGCCGGATCAGGTCGCCTTCCTTGCCGCCCTCGTCCTCGTCGGATTCGTCTTGAGCCATTGGTTCGACGGCGATGGCCGCCGGCTGCGCTTCACGGCGAGCGTTCGGCCACTACTGGCAGTCGGAGTCACTTGCATCGCCATTGCGGCCCTGCCGCTGCTCATGACGATCCTGTTCGTCTTGTCATCGAGCCGGCCGAGCATCGAGTTCAGCGAAGCGACGCGTGGATCGTTGCATCCGGCCTCGCTGCTGACGCTTGTATTCGCCGATCTCTACGGCGCGTTCGACACGGCAGTGCGCTATTGGGGGCCATTCAGCCCGTCGTGGAACCCGAACGAGATCACGCTGTCGCAAAACATGAGCCAGCTCTACATCGGCGCGCTTCCGATCGCGCTGATTATCGGCCTGGGATTTTCGCGGCGCCTGCTGCTCGCGCGCGAGATCCGTTTCTATACGGCCGCAACAGTGCTCGTGATCCTCTACGCGCTTGGCTCGAACACACCCTTCTATCGCCTGCTGTATGAGGTGTTGCCCGGCGTTTCTCTGTTCCGCCGCCCCGCCGACGCGACGTTTATGATGGGCGGATTGTTGGCGATCCTTGGTGGCTACCTGGTGCACCGCTGGGTGACCGACACGGCTTTGAGCGAACATGGCCGTGCGTCGATCCGTTTTAAGTTGTCGATGCTCATCGCCCTGTCGGGGGTGGCCATCGGCGTTGCGGCGTCGCAGGGCATGGTCGATGTCGCGATCCGCCCGATTGTGATCAGCCTCTCGTGGCTCGCCGCCAGCGTCGCCACGCTACTCCTCGTCACACGCCTGCCGTACCGCGCCGAGTGGGCCATGGTGATAGCGCTCGCCGGCGTGCTTACAGCCGATCTCGCGCTGAACAATGGCCCGAACGAATCGACGGCACTCCCGCGCAAAAATTTCACGATGCTCGATCCGGACGCTCCCAACGAGACGATCCGGATCATCAAGTCACTGTCCAAGCAGCCACCAGGCTCGACACGCCGCGACCGCGTAGAGCTTGCCGGCCTCGGTTTTGACTGGCCGAATGCGGCGATGGTGCACGGCTTCGATCATACGCTCGGCTACAATCCGCTGCGCCTTGCCGACTTCACGCGCGCGGTCGGCGCTGAGGACTCGATCATCGGCCCCAATCAGCGCAAGTTCACGCCGCTCTTTCCCTCATATCACTGTCGCCTCGCCAACCTTCTCGGCCTCCGCTACATCGTCTCACCGATCCCGGTCGACAAGATCGACCACCGGATGAAGCCGACCGATCTGCGGTTCATGGCGCGAACGGCTGACGGTTACGTCTACGAGAATACCGATGCATTGCCGCGCGTCCTCTTCGTGCATAACTGGCAGATCGCCGACTTCGGCCGCATCATGCGTGATGGCAAGTGGCCGCTTGCCGATCCGCGCTATACGGTCCTGCTCGATCAGCGGCCGACCGTTCCTCTCTCCGCTTCGCTCGAAGCGCCCGAAGAATGGAAGCCGCCGATCGTCCGAATCGTCCGATACGAGAACACGGTGATCGATATCGAAGTCGACGCCGCCGAGTCGGGGTTCGTCGTTCTCAACGACGTCTGGCATCCATGGTGGTTCGCCACCATCGACGGCAGCCCTGCCAAAGTGCATAAGGCCAACGTCCTGTTCCGCGCCGTCATCGTCGGACCGGGGCGTCACCAGGTTCGCTTCGAGTTTGCGCCCGTCGCCGGAGCGCTCCAGGAACTGCGGTCAAAACTCGCCGGCTATCGCAGCGACGGGGCACCAGTGAAATCTCCGCCCGATGAGCCGAGCGACGAGATGGCTGAGCTTCACGCGTTCTAGCGCATCACGAATATCCTCCCTATCTCATACGATCCGTGCAGTGATCGCGCGCGACCCATCTGTTTTCATGCGCAATCACTCGCGGGACATCCACGACCGAGCGGCAGCGCTGATAACGATGTGTGGTTTTTCTGCCTTGCGGATTTGCGGGTCCGTCGTTAACGCTTGTCATCAAGGGATGCGTGCGAACCTGCGCAACCCGGCACCCATAACGGGATCATGGCATCAGCTCCGAGAGGCGACACGACGCCTCCGCGGTCTTTTTGGACCGAACGAGCGTTGTCAGTGGGAGGTGGCATGGCGCTTCAAGACCCCGCCGACAAAGTGGCGGGTGACAAGGGAAAACGCACGGGATTCAACCGGGAAATCTGTGCCGGCCTCTTTCTGATTGCAGCGGCGGCGTTCGGCTACTACGCGGCCTATCCCCTCGATACTGGCTCGATGTCGGGTGTCGGATCCGGCCTCATGCCCAAGGCGGTTGCCGTCGGGGCAGGCCTCTTCGGGATCTACCTTGTCGCCGTCGGCATGTTCAGCAGCCACGACCACATCGAGGGCTTCTCGTTCCGCGGCACCATCTTCATCCTCGGTTCGATCATCGCATTTGCCGCAACCGTTCGCCCCTACGGCCTTCTGGTTGCCGGTCCGCTCGCGATGCTGATCTCGGCAATGGCCGACCCCGATACGCGGCCGGTCGAGATCCTAATTTTTACGACCTGCATCACGGCGAGCTGCTACCTGCTCTTCAAGGTCATTCTGCGCCTGCCGATTCCGGTACTGCCGCCGCTACTCGGCTATTGAGGCGCGCGCGATGTGGGATCTCGTCTCAAATCTCCAGCTTGGCATTGCCGTCGCGGGCTCGCTCAAGAACGTAGGGCTTTGCTTTCTCGGCTGCCTGATCGGAACCCTGATCGGCGTACTGCCGGGTGTCGGACCCATCGCGACGATCGCGATGTTACTGCCGCTGACCTTCGGCCTCGACCCGATCGGCGCACTGATCATGCTGGCGGGCATCTATTATGGTGCCCAGTACGGTGGCTCGACCACGGCCATCCTCGTCAACATTCCCGGTGAAGCGACCGCCGTCGTCACGGTGCTCGACGGCCATGAGATGGCCAAGCAGGGCCGAGCCGGCATCGCCCTCGGCATCGCGGCGATCGGCTCGTTCATCGCCGGCAGCATTGCGACGATCATCATTGCCGCGGCGGCGAAGCCACTGACGACTCTCGCGCTGAAGTTCGGGCCCGCCGACTACTTCGCACTGATGGTGCTGGGGCTGATGTTCGCCGTCGTCCTGGCACGCGGATCGGTGCCGAAGGCGATCGCAATGATCCTCATTGGCATCCTGCTTTCCACCGTCGGGACCGACATCGAGACCGGTGAAGACCGATTGACGTTCGGCTGGATGGAAATCGCCGACGGCATCGACTTCGCCGTCATCGCCATGGGCCTGTTCGGGTTTGCCGAGATCCTGCGCAACCTCGAGCAGAAGGAGGCGCGCGCCGTCGTCAGCAGCAGGATCGGCCGCCTGTTGCCGAACATGGCTGATTTCAAAACGTCGCTGCCGCCGATCCTGCGCGGAACGGCGATCGGATCTCTGCTCGGCTTTCTACCAGGGAACGGCGCCGTGCTCGGCCCGTTCGCGTCCTACTCTATCGAGAAAAAGGTCGCGGCTGATCCGTCCCGCTTCGGCAATGGCGCCATTGAAGGCGTAGCTGGGCCCGAGTCCGCCAACAACGCTGGAGCCCAGACGGCATTCATTCCGCTGCTGACGCTGGGCATCCCGCCCAACGCCGTCATGGCGCTCATGATCGGCGCGATGACCATTCACGGCATCGTGCCGGGCCCGCAGATCATCACGAAGCAGCCGGAGCTGTTCTGGGGCATGATCGCCTCAATGTGGATCGGCAATC
>LNEA01000199.1 GCA_001464855.1 Rhizobiales bacterium Ga0077530 | reverse complement strand
TACATAACTGCATGTAAAATTATCGATAAACTCGCTTTAAAAGCGGTGTAGGCAATGCTCGAGACCACACTCCTCATTGGTACGATGCCGGCGCACCTTGGCGTGCCGCTCGCCGACCTCATGGCGTGGGCGCTGGTGCTCGCTTTCCTTGCCGCTCCGGTGCCCCATGAAAGCACCACTCAAAAGATCATCGAAATCGGTGGCGCAAAGTCGCTTCGCGCGGCGGCGGGTCACCTGTCGGACAAGACGGCGCGGAAAGTAGCGACGCGTGAGATCACCAAGGTCACTCCCGCGACGACGCGCCTGACCGCCGCCGACCAGTGGCAGACGATGTCGCGCATCGTGACCAGCGGCGCCGAGCGTGTGATGGCGGTCGCCCGTGACCAGCAGTCGATCCGCCGCGAACTCGACTCGCTCGATCTCACCATCGAAAACCTGCGCCGCGAACTCGCCTCGGTGATGAGCGTCGCGATGCCCGTCCCCGTCCGCAGCGCCGAGCTGGTGGCGATCCCGGTACGGCTTCGCCAGCAGGCGCTGGCTGCTTAGCTCTCACACTTTCAGCGGCAAGCCCATCGCCTGCAGCACCACGAGTGTTGCGGTCACCGTCAGCACGGCGAGCAGCGTGGAGATTGCCACAGCGGCAGAGACCGAGCCGACCGCGCGCTCATAGCGGGCTGCGAACACGAACGCGTTGGCGCCGACCGGCATGCTTGTGAAAGCCGCGATCGCGCCGGCCCACAGCGGTGTCAGGCCAAACACCGTGATCCCTATCCACAGGGCCAGCGCCGGGAATGCGATGAGCTTCAGCACCGTGATGAGTGCCAGTGTCGGCGCCTGCCCCTTGATCTCGTAACGCGCGAGCGTGATTCCGAGCGCGGTGAGTGCAACGGGAATCGCGGCGCCGCCGAGCAGCACGATGAGCTTGTCCGCGAGGTCCGGCGTCGGGATGCCGGTCCAGCGCCACGCCGTGCCGATCAGGATAGCAGCGATGATCGGGTTGCGGATCAGGTCGAGGATGGTCTTGCCCAGTGACGCGAGAGAACCTCCGCCCGTTCGGCGCAACGCCGCTTCCATGTGCATCGTGCCGAGCATCCATAGGATGATGGAGTCGCAGGTCGTGAGGATGGCGACGGGCGTTGCGGCTTCGGGACCAAAGACCAGCAGGATGATCGGGATACCCATCATCAACCCATTGCCGAAGCAGGAAGCCATGGCGATCGTCGGCGCGTCCGCTGCAGGGCGACGAAGCAGCAGCAGCGTCGCGAGGGTGGCGATGATCCAAAGGATCGCGACCGTGGACGTGTAGGTGGCCGCGAGCAGCCACGGCGATTGGGCGGGCGGCGCCATCGTCGCCATCGCGCGGAAGAGGAGTGCGGGGATCAGGATTTTGTAGGCGAACTCGCTGAGCGCCGGGCCCGCCGACAGGGGCACATACCCGATGCGCGCGGCGATCCAGCCGATGGCGATGAGCCCGAACACGGGCGCGACGAGCGTGATGATCGCGAGCATTGCCGCTCCGATGCGGGCAGGATGTATTGGGTAGCGTTGCTATCCCGCGATCTTGGAGAAGTCGGCGACGCCGAGCGTCGCGGCGCGGATCTGCGAGAGCAGGCGCAGACGGTTGATGCGCAGCTTGGGATCGTCGGCGTTGACGGTCACCTGCTCGAAGAAGTCGTCGACGGGTTTGCGGAGTTCCGCCAGCGCGTTCATGGCGCCGCGGAAGTTCTCGACATTGATCGCGGCGGCGGTGTCTTGTTTTACGCTCTCGATGGCGGCGGCGAGCGTCAGCTCGGGCTTCGCGGTGAGCAATTTCAGGTCGTAGTCGCCGGCGTGGCTGGTCTTGTCCTTCTTCTCCTCGATGGCGAGGATGTTGGACGCGCGCTTGACGAAGTCATCGAGCGCCTCGACACGCTTCACGATCAGCGCGAGGTCGTCCTGCCCACCGAGCGCGAATACGGCGTCGATCAAGTCGTGCCGCGCGCCCTTCTCACGGAGATGAACTTTTAGGCGGTCGGCGAAGAAGGAGAGGAGGTCTTTGCCAACTGCCAGCGCCCATTCCCCGGTCGCATCAGCGAGAGCCTGAGCCTCTTTGGGATCGGCCTGTTCCATTACCTTTTCGGTAATCCCCTTCAGGCGACCGCCGCTCTCAAGCTTCCTGGCAGTGGCCAACTGCTCATGGATATTCCTGAATTCCTTTGCCACCACCAGGCTTGCAAGGCTCGGTATCGTAGCAGTGAGCAGACCGAGTCTCAGGTCGTTCTCCAGCACGATGCGGATCACGCCGAGCGCCGCGCGCCTAAGCTGATACGGATCGCCTGATCCCGTCGGCTTCTCGCCGATCGCCCAGAAACCGACGAGCGTATCGAGCTTGTCCGCCAGCGCGACGGCGATCGCGACGGCATCGCCGTTCGCGGCCAGC
>LNEA01000198.1 GCA_001464855.1 Rhizobiales bacterium Ga0077530 | reverse complement strand
AGCGAGCGGGCCGCGATGCGCTCGGCGAGGTCTTCGAGAATGACGCGCGTAATTGGCGGCAGATCGAGATCGCGGCTCTCCGCAAGTGTCATCCAAACAAGGCCGGACAATTCTCCATCATTGTAGTCGGTGGTCTTGGCAATGGCGGAAGCTTCGACGCAGAAGAACCGAGTATCGAAGCGACGCGGACGCCCAGGTGGCGTGATGGCGCGTGCGAGATAGGTCAGCGGCGCCAAGTCCGGCGCGAACCCATGCTCATGAAAGAGCCGCCAGGTCTTGGCCGCTGGCGTCTCCAGCGAAGGATTCTCGGATGGAGGCGCAAGCTCGCCCGTAACAACAACCGCTCCACCGCCGATGATGAGGCCCGCCTCTTCGAACGTCTCGCGGACGGCGGTCAGTGCGAGTCCGCGTGCGCGCGCGGCGCTGGGTCGCCCCTTCATATCGATGAGCAGCTTGGCAGCTTCACCAGGGCGCAACTCGCGCGTTGCCGCGACCGTCTTGTCGTCGGGGTCCATGCGCCCACCGGGAAACACGAATTTTCCGGGCATGAACTTCAGGTCCGGGCGACGCTTGCCGAGCAGGATCTTCGGCGCACTGCCTTCACTGTCGATAATGATGAGCGTCGCGGCATCGCGCGGCTTGAGCGCGGGTGACTTCGCGACCGGCGCCGCTGCTGCCCCGCCTTTTGCTGCGGCACGCTCCGCGACGAGCGACTTGAAGGATTCGTTCTCGCTCAACGCCGCCCCCCGCCACTCGCCGGCACGCCCTCACCCGCCGCCATCGGCTCCGGCTCGGGCGTGTCCTCAGCGCCGCCGAATCCGTGCATGCGATTGGCCCACTGCAGACCGACGAGCGCGCCCTTGATCACGGGCAGCAGCGCGAGGCTGAGCAGCAATGTCAGGGGCAGCCACAGCACCATGTGCACCCAGGTTTCGGGCGCGTAGATCCGCTCGAGAATGAGGACGCCCGCGATCACGATGTGACCGACGATGCTGATTGTGAAATAGGCCGGCGCGTCGTCCGCGCGGTGATGATGAAGCTCCTCACCGCACGAGGGGCACTCATCGGCCACCTTGAGATATTTGCGATACAGCGCGCCCTGCCCACACGAAGGGCACTGCGAGCGCGCGCCGCGCATCATCGCCTCCGCGGTCTTGCGGGGAGCCAGCGGGTCGACGGGGAGTGCAAGAGAGGGGACAGTTGTATCGGTCATGTAGCCGCCCTTTCGCGGTAGCGACTGCGGGAGCGGGATGCCATCGGGCTCGCCGGAATATTCAGCATGTCGCGTATCCACGAGATAGTCACTAACCCACCGCCGGTCCATGAGGCATTTTGCATGGAAGGTGCGTCACGCGCGCACGCGCATCGGCAAAAACTATAGCGTTGTCAGCGGCGTCTATGACGGCGTTGACCAATCCGCGTGCCACGGCGGTGAGTGCCACCACCACGCCCTGCGTGTCCCGGCATCGCCACGGGATCAGACAGCATCTCGAAGCGTAGCGCGCCCGCCATCGGGATCGCCTCGACCAGCTTGACCTCGACCTGGTCGCCCAGACGGTAGCCACGCCCTGTGCGATCACCGATGAGAGCGTGCGCCTCCTCGACGTGGCGCCAGAACTCACCGCCGCCGAGTGTCGCCGCCGGGATAAACCCATCCGCGCCCGTCTCAGCCAGTCGAACGAACAGGCCCGAGCGCGTGACGCCGGACACCCTTGCCGCGAACTCCGCGTTGACGCGATCGGCGAGAAACGCGCTGATGAGGCGGTCGTTGGTTTCGCGTTCGGCCGCCATCGCTCGGCGCTCGGTTTCCGAGATCGCCTTCGCGGTCGCAGCGAGTGTCGGGCGCTCTTCGGGCGTCGATAAGTGCGCGGTGGACGAGCAGATCGGCGTAGCGCCGGATCGGCGACGTGAAGTGGGCGTAGCGTTGCAGGTTGAGGCCGAAGTGGCCGACGTTCGAGGTTGAATATTCGGCCTGTGCCTGCGAGCGCAGGATGACCTCGTTGACGAATTCAGCGTAGGGCTGATCCTTGGCGCGGGCGAGCACCGTGTTGAAATGCTTCGGGCGCAGCGCGTTGCCGGCGGGGAGCGTCAATTCCAACCCTTCAAGCAATTCGCGCAGCGACTTCAGCTTCTCCGCGCCCGGCTTGTCGTGGGCTCGATAGACGACCGGCGCGTGCGCTTCCTCGAGTTGTTCGGCAGCGGCGACGTTCGCCTGAATCATGAACTCCTCTATCAGACGATGGGCGTCGAGGCGTTCGGGGACGTGGACGCGACGGACCATGCCGGCTTCATTCAGTTCGATCTTGCGCTCGGGGAGGTCGAGATCGAGCGGGGCGCGCCGGTCACGCGCAGCAGAAAGCACCGCGTACGCTGCCCACAGCGGCTTGAGCGCCGGCTCCAGCATCGCGGCAGCGCGGTCGCTCGGCCGCCCATCGATCGCCGCCTGCGCCTCCTGATACGAGAGCCGCGCCGCCGATTTCATGATGCCGCGGATAAACGTGTGCCGGCGCTTCTCGCCATG
>LNEA01000197.1 GCA_001464855.1 Rhizobiales bacterium Ga0077530 | reverse complement strand
GCGCTCAGCGCCTTCTTCGATCCGATGGGCTGGCGGACGCGGCGCCGGGTGCGGCGCACGACCGCCTTCCGTATCGACAACGGGCGCCTCAACGTCGCCGATCCCGATGTCTTCCGCCGCGACCCGGTCAACCTGATCCGCTATTTCGCCCAGGTCCAGGAAACCGGCTCGCTGCTTCATCCGCAGGCGATCCGCCTGATCCGCCAGTCGCTGCGCCTCATCGACGATAAGCTACGCCACGATCCAGAGGCCAACCGCATCCTGCTCGGTCTGATGACCGGACACGGCACGCCTGAAATGACGCTTCGGCGCATGAACGAGGCCGGCGTGCTCGGCCGCATGATTCCCGAGTTCGGCCGCGTCGTGTCGATGATGCAGTACAATCTCTATCACCACTACACGGTCGACGAGCACCTGATCCGCACCGTCGGTATCGTCTCCGAAATCGAGCGCGGGGAAAGCGCCAGCAAGCACCCGCTTTCGCACGACATCTTCAAGGCGGTGACCAACCGGCGGGTGCTGTACGTCGCTGCGTTCCTCCACGACATCGGCAAGGGACGGCCGGAAAATCATTCCATTCTCGGCGCACGCATCGCCGCTCAGGTCTGTCCGCGCCTCGGCCTCACGGCCGCCGAGACCGATCTCGTGGTGTGGCTGATCGAGAACCATCTCCTGATGAGCAATGTCGCACAGAGCCGCGACATCGCCGATCCCAAGACGATCCGCGACTTCGCCGAGATGATGCAGAGCGTCGAACGGCTGCGCCTGCTGCTCGTGCTGACGGTGGCGGACATCCGCGCCGTCGGGCCGAACACCTGGAACGGCTGGAAGGGCCAGCTCCTGCGCTCGCTCTACTATGCGACCGAACCGCTACTCTCCGGCGCCTACCAGCCGATCGCCCTCAGCGAACGGGTGGAATCGGGCATCGCGGCGTTCCGCAAGGCGGCCGCCGCCGAACCGCCGGAGCGCGTGCAGGCCTACATCGACCGCCACTATGCCGACTACTGGCTGAAGACGTCGCCGACGAAGCAGCTCGAGCATATGCGGCTCGTCCAGCGCACAGAGGCGGCGGGAAAGAACTTCAGCACCGACTTCACGACCGACACGTTCACCGCCATTTCCGAACTGTCCCTCCTCGCGCCCAACCATCCACGCGTGCTGTCGCTGTTCGCCGGCGCCTGCGCCGCCGCAGGCGCCAACATCGTCGGCGCGCATATCGCCTCGACCCGCGACGGCTTCGCGCTCGATACTTTCCTGCTGCAACGGGCCTTCGAGGACGAGGACGACGAGCGCCGCCGGGCCGCCCGCATCACCAAGTCGATCGAGCGACTGTTACGCGGCGATGTGCGCCTCGCGGCACTGCTGGAAAAGAAGCACGGCACGAACTCGATCATCAATGCCTTCGCCGTCGAACCGGAAGTGATGATCGATAACGTGGTCTCCGATCATTTCACCGTTATCGAGGTCTCGGGCCTTGACCGCCCCGGGTTGCTCTATGGCGTCACCCGCGCCCTCTCCGACCTCAATCTCGACATCAACTCCGCGCACATCACGACCTTCGGCGAAAAGGCCGTGGATACATTCTACGTCACGGATTTGACGCGAAAGAAGGTCACTTCGCCTCAGCGCCAGGAGGTGATCCGCAAGCGCCTGATCGACGTCCTCGCCGGCCTGGAGGACTGACTACTTTCTGCCGCGGACCACCGGGACGCGGATGAGGTCCTGCCAGTCTCCCCATCCTCGGATACGGCTCACCACAGATGAAGCTCTACAGCGCCTTCGCGACGGTCGGCGGCCTCACCATGGTGAGCCGTGTCCTCGGCTTTCTCCGCGACATCCTGATTGCTGCGGCGCTCGGCACAGGCGTCGTCGCCGATGCGTTCTTCGTAGCTTTCCGTATGCCCAACCTGTTTCGCCGGCTGTTTGCCGAGGGCGCATTCAATTCAGCTTTCGTGCCTCTATTCGCCAAGCGCCTAGAGACGGAGGGCACTGACGCCGCCCGCACATTCGCCGAGGAAGCCATGGCAGGCCTCTTCACCGTGCTGTTGCTCGTCACAGCCATTGCCCAGATCGCCGCGCCATGGCTGGTGCTCGGTCTGGCGTTCGGCTTCGCGGACAACCCGGAGAAGTTCGATCTCACGACGGCGCTGACCCGAATTGCCTTTCCCTACCTCATCTGCATTTCGCTCGTCGCTTTGCTGTCGGGTTTGCTCAACTCGATGTATCGCTACACCGCCGCCGCCGCCGCACCGATCGTACTCAATCTCGTGCTGTGCTCCGCGGTATCTTTCGCCCACTGGCGTGGCTACGACCAGGTTGCCACCGGCTATGTTCTCGCCGGCAGCATCACCGCCGCCGGCGTCCTGCAACTGGCACTCCTGTGGTTCGCCGCCCGCCGCGCCGGCTATGCGCTGCGCTTGCGCGTCCCGCGCATGAGCGACGGCGTGCGCCGCCTCATCGCTCTCGGCGTTCCCGGTGTCGTCGCCGGCGGTATCACCCAGATCAACATCGTGGTCGGAACGATGATCGCCTCACTCGAGGCCAGTGCGGTGTCCTACCTATACTATGCAGACCGCCTCTATCAGCTCCCACTCGGCATCGTTGGCGTCGCGATTGGCGTCGTCCTGCTCCCCGATCTCTCGCGCCATCTCGGCGCCGGCGACAAGGCCGCGGCAATGGACAGCCAGAACCGGAGCATGGAACTGGGACTGCTGTTGACGGTGCCCGCCGCCGTCGGATTGCTGGTCGCCGCCGAGCCGATCATTCGCGTGCTGTTCGAACGTGGCGCCTTCACGCACCGCGATACGCTCGCGACGGCATGGGCGCTGGCCGCATTCGCCGCCGGGCTGCCCGCATTCGTGCTGATCAAGGTCCTGCAACCGGGATTTTTCGCCCGTGAGGATACGCGGACGCCGATGCGGTTCGCGGCGATCAATCTCGTCCTCAACGCGGGCGGATCGATCGCGCTATTTTTTGCCTTCAAGGCCGCAGGGCTCATGCCTCACGTCGGCATCGCACTTGCGACCTCGATCGCGGCCTGGGTCAACGCGGCGATGCTGTGGGGCACCCTCAGGTTACGCGGAGATTTCGTCACCGATCCGCGCCTCGCCCGCAACCTCCCGCTGATCGGCGTGGCGAGCGCCTTGATGGGGGTCGGTGTCTTCGCAGCGACAACCGTCCTCAACCCGATGCTCCTTCCGCAATCGGGCCCCGTCGTTCAGGCCGCCGCACTCACCGGGGTTGTCGCCATCGGCGCTGTTTTGTTTGCCGGCGTAATTATCGGCACCGGCGTGATGAACACCGCGCAGCTTCGCCGGAAACTGAAACGCTGAACGTCTCGCCAGACGCTATCGGGTCCGCATCTGGTGCGCGAGCAAGGCCGGATCGACCGACGTTGTGTTTTGCCTACTTCTTGGCGCCGATCGTGGCAGTGCCGGAATATCCGTCACTGCTCTTCCAATGGACCTTGTCACCCTCCATCTTATTGACAGTGACGCAGTGGTCCTTGCCGCCAAGCCAGCTCCGCCAGCGATGGCAGATCGTATTGGCGACGACCCACCACGTGCCACGATCGAAGGCCGAGCCGGTGTAGAATTCCATGTCCTTGGCGCGGCCGATCATGGTGCCGTTGTCGGAGTAGCTGATCGGCAGGCCCCCGGCTGGCGTGTGCAAGACGACAGTCTTGTTGGCAACTACGCCCTGGAGATCTACGGCGCTGACTGGCGTTGGTGCTTCTGCGCTGGCGCTGCCGATGGCCAGCACCAGTACGCCCCCCGAAATCAAAACCCTCGAACGCATCATTAACCTCTACGCATCATTGGCAGAATGTCTTTCATTCAGTGCCTTGTAGGCCCCAATATGTCCGCGGAGTAGCCGCATGACGGCACCAGACCTCTGCCGGGTCAGCATGAACCGGGCGGAGCCAATGGGCGAACAATCTTGGATTTGAGCGTTAACACACGAGAATTGTTAACGGAATCAAGGCCGAAGCCGAGCGGCGAATGCCGCAATGCGAGAAGCGGTTTCGGGTTGCGCCATCAAATCAGATGCCGCAACGCCTGTGGATAACATTTCAATGCGGAGTGTGGATCCGTCGGGCGCAGGTGCTGTGGCGGCTTTGAATGCGGCCCGGCGACCGTCCGAGCCGGACAGGAAGGCGAGAACGGGCAGGCCGCGTGCTCGGACCAATCGAACGACATCCGGCGCCCTATCCGGGTCATAGGCGTCCAGGAACGCTCCGGCCGTTACCCTCGCACGCGGGCAGCTCAGGAAACCCGGCACATCGATTGACGTATCCTCGCCGGCATCTCCGGCGACGCGATGCGCATCGGCGAGGACCTGACCGAGGTCTGCCGCAAAGCGGGTCCGGTAGTCGGCAACGCGGGCGGAGGGATCACTCGGTGCAGGGTCGATAAGGACCAGCCCGTGGATGGCGGGCGCCGCGCTCGCTGGGTCAGAGGTGCTACCCGAAGGATCAGCCGACGCATCGGGCGACCACGCCCGCGAGCACGATCGACTTGGCGCCTTGCGACACCAGCCACCCGGCCCAAACGGCGATCTCCTGCACGGCATCGCTATCGCGGTGGTCATGCTCGAACGTGCAATCGAAAGGCTTTCGCCGCGCATCGATTCCGAGGCCAACGGTGATCGCGAGGCTTGGCTGGTCGTGCCCGGCGAGTGCGGATTGGAGCGCGCGCGGCCCGCTGGCCCCATGGACGTCGAGGGCATCATGAACGATAAGGACAACCGCGCGCGTGGTGAGATCGCCACCTCCCACATCGAGATTGCCGATCAGCTCGAGACCGAGGTGCTCGACCTTCGCCTCGACCGCCACCGCTGACACGCTCCCAAGCGCCGTCACCATCAGCGCCACAATCCCACCCACGAGGCAGGTGCGCATCCTACCCATCGGCATCGCCACCAATCAGCGGCCAGAGCACGGCCAGCCCGACGCTGTAGACGGCGACGAGCGTCAGCACCATGAGAACCCACATGTTCGCCGGGAAGCCTGCCGCGACGGCCCAGATCGCAGCACCAGCCCACAACACGCACATCGCGATGTTCACCCGCTGGAACGACACCACGCGCATCGGGTGCATCCAGCGCATCGGCACGAACGTCAGCCCAACGCACAGCAGGATGAGGCCGCTCAGCGCCCAGGCGGGCGGCGCAAACGCGAAGATGTAGAAGGCGACGACATTCCAGACCGCGGGAAACCCCACGAAGCAATGATCGTCGGCCTTGCTGCCGAGGTGACTGAAGTGGAACAGCGATGACAGCAGGATCAGTCCCGCGAGCACGCCGCCCCACGCACCGGTGAGATAACCGCCAAGTTGCAGCGCCAGCGTCGGCACGAAAACATAGGTGACGTAGTCGACGACCAGATCGAGCTTTTCGCCGGAAAAATCGGGAAGTCGCCGGGTGACATCGACGGCGCGGGCAAATGTGCCGTCGATCCCGTCGATGATGAAGGCGATACCGAGCCAGACGAACGCGATCTCATATTTTCCGTCGAGGACTGCGTGGATCGCGAACAGTGCACACACCGCGCCCAGCGCCGTGAAGAGATGGACGGCGGCAGCAGCCCAGCGCCAGCCCGGAGCCTCCGGTGTGCTGGATCGGGTGGGTGGCGGAACCGGGTCGCGCAACATGAAGCGTCCCCAAAACGGAAAAAGGAGCGCCAAGGCGCCCCCATCCTTGTTCCCGCAGCCAACAGAGCTATTTCCTGCCGGCCCGTGGAACGCGCGCGCAGTCCTCAGAAGCGATGCTTCAAGGTACCACGAATACCAACCCCACCGTCACTCTGTTCGGGGAGCAGGCGCCGATCGTCGAGGGACTTCTCATTGACCCCATAGAGCAGCTCGAGACCGAAATCGAGCTTCGGCAAAATGCCGAGCTTTCCGAGCCCCGGAATGCGAACTTCCGTGCCCGTCGACGGCGCAATCGAAAGGCCGGTGCCTTCGAGCTTCAGTTGCAGGGCCGGATCCGCAGGCGCCGCCTGAGACGAAGGCGCGGCCGGGGCGGCCCCGCTCCCGCGCGTCTCCTCGAACGCAGCCGCGGTCGTGGCGCCGATGATCAGCGCACCAAATACCGCAGCCAGTCTTATGCCGCTCAGCATGACATCCCCAAAATGCGATTCCATTGAACCTAACTTGGCGGCTCACCGTTAATGACTCAAGGAGCTTTCCACACATGGGATCACTGTCGTGCCTTTTCCTCGCGGGGGTGTGTTCCGAATGCCATAGACTGGTTCACTTTGGGACACTTCTTAATAACATAATCAGATCAATCTTTTGACACGATCAGCCGCACCGATCACTTAGCCCCGCCACCCAGTAATGTGTCTTTTGCCTCATTGATCTTGGCTGCCAAGTATGTGGAACCGCCGCGATCCGGGTGCAGCTTCAACATCAGTTCGCGGTGCGCCTGCCGGATCGCCGCCTCCCCGGCGCCGGCCTCGAGCCCCAGGATTTCGAGGGCCTCCTCCGTACTCATCTTGCCGTCGGGACCGCGCGGCTGGTCCTGCTCGGCGCGGGCCATGTCCTCCCGCCACGAGGGATGGACACGATCGAGGAAAGCCTCGACGAGTTGCGCGGAGGCCGGATCGACATAGCGGCAGTCCTGCCAGAGATGCGCGAGTTCCACCGGCTTCAGGTCGTCGATGTCGCGACCGGCAAAGAAGCCCTTGAGGATGCGCCCATGCATCGCGCCGGTCGCGTGATCGAGTTCCATCTCCAGGTGTTCGGTGACGACCCGAGAGGCCCGCCCGGATGAACTCGATCCCCCCCGGGGCCAGCCACCCCAACCGCCGATGCCGCGCTGCCCATCGAGCATCCACCAACCGAACGCTGCGAGCGGAAAGGCATAGGCGAGCGTGCCGCGGATCGCCACGACCACCGCGAGAGCGAGCGCGCCCCATCCGGCCGCGAGTTGCATCCGGCGCGCCAGCACGGCCGGATTGGCTTGACTGAAGGTGCGGATGGCGAGCATCGCCAGTCCCAGCGCCAACAGGCCGAACAGGAAATACTGCATTGCGGCTCAGTTCCGCTTCATCTGAGTAAGCAGGCGTTGTGCGCCCGCGCCGTCGCGCGTCTGGCTGAGGCGCACCAGAGCCGCCCGCCCGCCCGAGGCATAGACCGCAACCGCCCGCAGCAGAGCACGAAGCTGATCGGCGGACCCTTGGTCGAAGGCGCACCATGCGCCCTTCGTCAACCGCGCGATCTCGCGGAACGCACTCTCGGCCGTGCGATCACGTCCCTCCTGAAACAGAAATACCGGCACGCCATGGAGAGCGAGTTCGCCGGCGCGACCGCACAGATCGTCGACCGCCTCCTCCATGCAATCGCCGACATAGACGAGCGCGTTGATCTTGCGCTTCTCGGTCTCCTGTCGCGCGTGCGACAGCACCTTGCCGATCTGCGTATACCCGCCGCGGCACTGCACCGTCGTCATCAGACGAGCAAGATCATCGGGATCCGACACCCATTTGGAGGAGCGACATTCGCCGGCGCCGCGAAAGAACACGAGTTGCACATCGAGCCCGCCGACCTCGCCGACAGCGTGGAACATATCGGCCTGCAGGGCCAACGCCATATCCCAGGTCGGCTGGCGACTCATGGTGGCGTCCATGGCGAACACGAGACGGCCGCGGCCGGTCGTCGCCTGAGGCGCCATGGACTTTACACGCGCCAGGAAGGCGTCGACATCCGCCGACGACGATGGCGCGGGCGTGCTCGCGTCGGCCGAAGTCGCACGCGGGACGCCGCCGGACGCCGGTGCGCCGGCCGGGGTCCAATCGGGCGCCCGGGCTCGCGTCTTCTTGTCGTCGGCACTCATGCCTTCGGCCTCGTTCCGACAGCCCGCGCGCGTCCGCGAGCAAATCCAACAACCCGCGCGCCGACGCGCAGCCCGCGCGCTTTCATCCGCAAAGGTATCCCCTTAGGATGGCGAGTGACAGCCCGCCTTTCAACAGGACGCGCCACAAGGCTGCGCAAAACCCGGGACTTTCCCCATGGCAAACGCCCCCACCGCCACCCGACAGAGCCCTCTCGTCGACACCGCGACGCTCGCAAGCCAACTCAGTGACCCGCACCTCCGCCTTTTCGACTGCACCATGCATCTAACGCCCAAGCCCGACAACTCGGGCCAGGAGGTCACGAGCGGCCG
>LNEA01000196.1 GCA_001464855.1 Rhizobiales bacterium Ga0077530 | reverse complement strand
CGGATCGCTTTCTCGATGCGCTGCGCCGCCGCGACTGAATGATAGATCTTCGAAGTTTTACATGTCGCCTCGACGCGGAACGGCACATCCGGGCGCAACACATTGCCCCACGCCACACGGCGCGCGCGCTGTTCGAGCAGATCCAGATGGGCGGCACGAAACGCATCGATCCGCGCGAGCACCTTGTTTGTGCCGCGCACTTCGAGATTGGCGCGCCAGGCATCGCGCCAGTTCCCTTTGACCGTTACGCCACCTGGGACTTGTTTCGCTGCCCTGAAGCGAAGCGCGACGACTTCATCGCGCAGCACGGCTTCGAGTCCCGGCGCCGTAGCCAGGAAAATCTCGAAATGATCGGTTGGGTTCTTTGGTGCTGAAGTGCGGGCCATGATCGGCTAGGCCATCGCCCCTTTGCGGCCGACCGTCAAGCGTTCCCTTTATTCCAGCGGCGGAAGGCGCGTGTCGAGCGACAGCACGAGGCACCAGTGCGGCTCGAACGTCGCGCCCATCGGCCAGACGTTGTCGCGATAGGCGTCGAGCAGGGCCGCCTCGTATTTCTTGAACCAGGTCTTCTGGCAAAGAACGAACTTGGTCGCAGCGAAGATCGACTCGCGATCGATGATGCAGAGCACGGTCATGTCTGAGTGCCGCTCGAGATAGGCGTGCACCGCCACCATCAGCGTCGGGTAACCGGGGTGCAGCATGTCGTCGAGGACGATGACGCCGCCCTCGCCGATCACGGCCGTCGCCAGCTCCAAGTCCTTCGTCAGCGCGATCTGGCTGTGTTCGCCATCGACGTGAATGAGGCGCACCTTCTGGCCGCCGACCTTGGCCAGCAGCTCGACGGCCGTCATTTTGTTGCTATCGGCCTTCCAGGTGATGCGCTTCTCGGCGGGAACATGGTGACGCTCGCAATTCGCTTCGAAGCGGTCGATGACTTGCGCGTTCGGCCACTCGAACACGTCGATGCCGAGCGCGCGTTCTCCGTCATGGAGCGACTTCGCCAGCGCAATGAAGAACCGGCCTTCGAACGCGCCGACTTCCGCCACGGGTCCCTTGACGCCGAGCTCCGATTGGATGCGCAGCAGCCCGCAGCAGATCGCCGCCGCGAACCGTGACGACATGCCGATCACCTTGTCGTAGCCGTCGTCGAGATAGGCGTCGACAACGGGAATGCCCGAGCAGACGGTGGCCGGAGCGGTCATTCGAGCGTTCCTCTGTGCGTTTTCTTATCGTTGTTACAACCCATACAGCGCCGCGCGCTCGGGGTCCTTGCTGGCGACGAGTTTGGCGAGGTCGACGATCACCTTCGCCTGCTTCCACGTCGCGTCGTCCTGGAACTTGCCTTCGACGATCGCGGCGCCGGTGCCATCCGGCATGGCGGCGATGATCTTGCTCGCAAATGCGACTTCACCGGGATCGGGACTGAAGACGCGCTTGGCGATATCGATCTGAGTCGGATGCAGCGACCAGGCGCCGAGGCAACCTTGCAGGAACGAATTGCGGAATTGCGATTCGCACGCCGCGAGATCGGAGAAGTCGCCGAACGGCCCGTAAAATGGCTTGATTCCGTAGCTGAGGCACGCGTCGACCATTTTCTGGACGGTGTAGTGCCAGAGGTCCTGCTGCGCGAAGGCGCGCGTACCGCCGTCCGATTTGGCATCGGCGATGACGCCGTAATCAGGATGGCCGCCGCCGACCCGCGTCGTCTTCATGCCCCGCGAGGCTGCGAGATCGGCGGGACCGAGGCTCATCCCGTGCATGCGCGACGACGCCGCCGCGATTGCCTCGACATTCTTGACGCCTTCCGCCGTTTCCAGGATCGCGTGGATGAGGATCGGCTTCTTGATGTTGCTCTTGGCTTCAAGCTGAGCGAGCAACTGATCGAGATAATGGATGTCCCACGGCCCCTCGACCTTCGGCAGCATCATCACGTCGAGCTTGTGGCCGACGGCGGGCACGATCGTCAGGATGTCGTCGAGGCC
>LNEA01000195.1 GCA_001464855.1 Rhizobiales bacterium Ga0077530 | reverse complement strand
ATTTCGGGGAGGCGCGCCCGGATCTTGGCGTTGTGCGGCGGGATAAAATGGATCATCCGCTCGAGCCGCACCGGGAGTTGGCGATAGGGCTCCGGCGCGCCGGTCGCGAGGGGGGCGTAATACTTTGCCGGGCTGCGGGTCACGGTCATGGTGGCTTCGTCCTCGCTCGTTGCGCGTGGTGCGGGGGTGTGCGGTCGGATCAAACCGCCGATACCTGTATTAGCGCGGCCTTCGCATCTGCGAAAGGCGAGGATCGGTGCGATTTGCCGTAACGGGAGGTATTGGGCCCCGGCTTCGAGTGAGCGCGTCAACTTTAGTCGTCGACAGTCTCGGCCACCCAGCGGGTATTCCACCACATCCACTGCTCCGGATTCGCGCGGATCCAGCCCTCGAACGTAGCGATCATGCTGATCGTCAGTGCCTTGGTATCGGCGCTGCGCGACGTTGTGCGCGGCAGCGGCAGTTGGATCATATCGATCCGAAAGCGACTGTCATTGCCCATCCGCAAGCACTGCCCGACCCACACACTGGCACCGAGGTGGCGCGCGATCATTGCCGGCACCGGCGTCACCCGCGTGTGGCGGCCAAGGAATGGCACGACCAGCCCTCGGCGTTCGTAGTGGTCGCTAACGAACCCAATCGATCCGCTCTGGCGCACGTGATCGACGAGAAGCCGCGCGGTTCGGTGCCCGCTTCCGGCTTCAGTCTCGGCGCCTTTGCCGAACAAGCCCGACGGGTAGAGCGGCTCGCGATGCCGGCGCAGCATCCGATCGAGATAGGGGTTGGAGAGTGGCCGGTAAACGCCCGCCGGTGCGCGGCCGAATGTCGTCATCGGCCATATCGCCAGCTCCCAATTGCCGAGGTGAGCCGTGACACCGACGGACGGTCCCCTCC
This sequence comes from Rhizobiales bacterium Ga0077530, assembly GCA_001464855.1. GTDB lineage: Bacteria > Pseudomonadota > Alphaproteobacteria > Rhizobiales > Hyphomicrobiaceae. Next base: position 1,718 of record LNEA01000195.1, on the reverse strand, counting down.
CACTCATACGCTGGCGCCAGAGTGCCTCGTCCGTGATCGTGAATCGCGACGGCTCCGCGATCATGCGGTCGATATAGAAGGTTTCCGCGAACGTGCGGCCCATGTTGGCCCACATCGCCCGTGCGATCGCCTGGTGGTCGGCAGCGCTGCGGTCGGGGAACGCGATCGCGAGGTTTTCGAGCGCGCGCCGGTTCTGGCGCAGCCACGGGCCGACCAGACGTGACACCCCGGCGATCAATTCCACGCCGGCCCGCATCGGCAATGCACGGACCAATTGGATGGCCACCCACACCAAGCCAAACTCGAGGCGATCCTTGATATCGCGCATCGGGCTCATGGCGCGGGCAACCTGTCGCGCGGCGGGCCTTGTGGGCGCGGGTGCAGTTGGGCCTTCGGTCGGTGGGCGCAGTATTTGGTCCATGCGGCTACGACCACCGCCTGTTGGACCACATCCACTGCTCGGGAGCCTCTCTGATCCAGGCTTCGAACTCTTTCTGCATTTCGGTCGTGATCCACTTCACGTCGTCGGCTTGGCTCGCCGTTCGCGGGACTTTCAGCTCCTTGAGCACGATCGTGAACCTGCATTGATTGTCGATACGGAGGCATCGGGCCAGCCAAATGCGCGCACCGACGCGCCGCGCGATCATCGCTGGAATGACGACGGACGGCGCCAATTTGCCGAAGAACGGCACCGGCATGCCATATTTATCATAGAGATCACAGACCAATCCGAGCCGTCCGCCGCGGCGTACGAAGTCCATGATCTGGCGCGCCGTTTTCTGGCCTTCCTGGATGCCGCCGTCCACCTTGCCCTTGCCGAGCAGCCCGCCAGGATAGAGATCAGCCCTCTGTCGCCGCAAGAATGCGTCGACATAAGGATTTTTCACGGTGCGGTAGACGGCCGCGGGGTTGGCTCCGGCGATCGTCAGCGGCCAGATCGCAAGCTCCCAGTTGCCCATATGCAAGGACACGCCGATAGCCGGGCCGAGCTTGTCCTTGTAGCGCGCAAACACCTTCTGGCTGGCGATTTCGATCCGGCCAGGCTCGGAAATGAGCCGGTCGATCTGCATTGTCTCTGCCATGACGCGCCCGAGATTGCCCCACATGGCGAGTGCGATCGCCTCGCGTTCGGCGGGCGTTTTCTCAGGGAACGCAATGGCGAGATTGGCGAGCGCGCGTTTGTGGCGACGATTGCGTGGCGCGATCTTCTGCCACGCCCAGGCGGATATATTCCCGGCCGTGTCGAGCGGCATCAGCCGCACAAGAGCCACCAGCAGGCGCAGCGCTGCGTATTCGAGCCGATAGCGAAGATCGCGCAGCATCGCTTCCAAGCGTCCCGATTCCGAGATTTTACGCCAATCCGGTGCACTCAACGGCACCACGCTCGGATTGGGCTGACCCGCTGCCCCCGTCAACCCCTCGCACGCCGACGACGGTGGGTTACTTGGGTGTCATATGATGGAATTGCATGCCACTATGTCCTTGCGGACGTGGCACTAATTCTCGTGCCATCTTAGCGTCCCCGAGTACCCGCAAGGGTGCCTCTACCGCAACACTCGTGTGGGCAATTCTGCACCAATCATGACCATCCCTATCATCGATCACGCTGGCCCACTCCTTGAGCGCTATCGCATTCTGTTTTGCGACATCTGGGGGGTCGTGCACGACGGGTTGACCGCCTATCCGGGCGCGAACGATGCCCTGCCTCGCTTCCGCCG
>LNEA01000194.1 GCA_001464855.1 Rhizobiales bacterium Ga0077530 | reverse complement strand
CCACCCGCAAAGAAAGCGCCGATGGCAAAGGGGAAACCCCACATATAGGCGAGCGCGACGCCGGGCACGACCGAATGAGCCAGTGCGTCGCCCATCAGCGACCAGCCCTTGAGGATCAGGAAGCAGGAGAGAAACGCGCAGACGCCGCCGACCAGCGCGCTGACCCAGATCGCGCGGAGCATGTAGTCGTAAGTCAGCGGCTGCAGGAGAAGCTCGATCATGGCTTCGGGTCCGTGGGCGTGGACGAAGCGGTCGACGGCGCCGACGTCGGTCCCTTCGGTGCGTCGTCACCGCGCGTGCCGTAGAAGACGACCGGCCGCTCATCATCGGTCAGCACGGTCAGCGACCGGGCATCGGCGTCGTCATGGAGCGCATCGCCGGTCAACCTGAAATGACGGAGCACGCCGCCAAATGCCGCTTCGAGATTGGCCTGCGTGAAGGTCGCCGCCGTCGGGCCGGCTGCGATCAGGCGCCGGTTGATCAGCACCACGTGATCGCAATATTCGCCCTGCATCCGAAGGTCGCGCATCAGATCGACGATGGCTTGCTCGGTCTTGACGTCGACACCGGTGAACGGTTCGTCGAGCAGGATGATCTGGGCTTCCTGGGCGAGCGCGCGGGCAAGGAATACGCGTTTCCTCTGGCCGCCGCTGAGTTCGCCGATCTGGCGCCGGCGAAAGGCCGTCATGTCGACGCGGGCGAGCGCGTCGGTCACTGCCGTGCGGTCGGCCGGGCTTGGACGGCGCAGAAACCCCATGCGGCCATAGCGCCCCATCATCACGACATCGTCGACGAGCACCGGAAACGTCCAGTCGATCTCCTCGCTCTGCGGCACATAGGCGATCCGATTGGCGCGCACGGCATCGGCGACCGGACCGCCGTCGATCCGAACCTCGCCGCTCGCAGGCGCGACGAAGCCCATGATCGCTTTGAAGAGCGTCGACTTGCCCGATCCGTTGACGCCAACGAGGCCGCAGATGGAGCCGAAAGAGAGGTCGAATGTCACGTGACTGAGGGCCGAGTGGCCATTCGGATAGCGAACTGAGACGTCGTTGACGACCAGGGCCGGCGGCGGCACTGCAGCCCGCTGCGGCGAAGAGCGGCCGGCCACGACGTGCATCGTCATTTTCCAAAACCCTTCGCGATCGTATCGACGGTGACCTCGAGAAGCTTGAGGTAGGTCGGCACAGGGCCATCCGGCGTGCTCAAACTGTCCACGTACAGCACGCCACCGTAGCGCGCGCCGGTCTCGCTGGCGACTGTCCGCGCCGGCTTGTCGGATACCGTGCTCTCGCTGAAGACCACTGGGATCTTGTTGGCGCGCACTTGATCGATGACTTTTCGGACCTGCTGCGGCGTCCCCTGCTCGTCGGCGTTGATCGGCCAGAGGTAGAGTTCGCGCATGCCGTAGTCGCGGGCGAGGTAGCTGAATGCGCCTTCGCTTGTGACGAGCCAGCGCTGGCCTTCTGGGATCCCGGCCAGGCGTTCGCGCAAGGGCGCATCCAACGCGGTGATTTGCTTTATGTAAGCGTCGGCATTGGCGCGATAGACCTTGGCATTGTTCGGATCGGCAGTAGCGAAGGCCGCCGCTGCGTTGTTGACGTAACGGATCGCGTTCTGCGGCGACATCCAGGCGTGCGGGTTTGGCTTCTCGACGTACGGCCCTTCGCTGATCGGTATGGGCGTAATTCCGTCTGTGAGGACGATGCTCGGCACGTCCTTGGCGTCCTCCATAAATCGCTGAAACCACCGCTCCAGGTTCATGCCGTTCCAGATCACGAGGTCGGC
>LNEA01000193.1 GCA_001464855.1 Rhizobiales bacterium Ga0077530 | reverse complement strand
CCGGTCAAGGTCGACGTTCCATTCATCGATGCGTTCACAGGGCTCTATGCCTTCCAGGCCGCGTCGATGGCGCTGTGGGGCAAGGCAAAAGGCAGCGGTGCAAGGCACATCGATATTTCCCTCATGCAGTCTGCGGCACACGCGCAGTCGCCAAACATTCTCGAGTACGGCTTTGTCGGCCGTCCGCCGGGCCTGCTCAATCCGCCTGCCGGCAACTACCGCACGCGCGACGGCTGGATCGCCATCACGCTCGTCAATCAGGCGCAGTTCGAGGGCATCTGCCGCGCGGTTGGGCGCGCCGATGCAATTTCGGATGCGCGATTCACGACCGTTGCCGGCCGCAAGGAACACGTTGCGGCGCTGCGCGATATTCTCGAGGAGGCACTGGCGGCGCGCACCACGGCGGAATGGGTGCCGATCTTCGAAAAGGAAGGCGCACTTGCGAGCGCGATCAATACCTACGGCGATTGGCTCGAAGATCCTCATGTTCAGGCCGTCGAAGCCGCGCCCGGCTATCCGCTGTCAGACGGCAAGGCCGTGCCGTTGCCGCATCTGCCCGGACAGAAACCCAACATGGCAACGGTGCCGACGATCGGTGAGCATACACGGGCATTGCTGGCGGAAGCGGGCATGGGTGCGGCCTCGATCGATGCGCTCATCGCCAGCAAACTCGCGCGTCAAGCAAGCAAGGAGCGCTGAGCCATGACGCCGGAGGAACATCATCGGCTGGCCGAAAAGAACTACGGCCCGCAGCGCTACTTCGAGGACTTCGTCCTCGGCGAGACATTCTATATTCCCTCGCGCACGGTCACGGATGGCCAGTTCTCGGCGTTCCAGGCAGCTTCTGGCGACAATCACCCGATCCACTACGACCGGCCCTACTGTGAGGCGCACGGTCATCGCGATCTTCTCGCACACGGCTTCCAGGTGTTGATCCAGACGGCAGCCGGCGCGGGGGTTTTTCCATTTCTCGTGCAGGAAAGCCTGCGGGCGTTCATCGAGCAGTCGTCGCGCTTTCTTGCCCCCGTCTATGTCGGCGATACGCTTTATCCGCTGCTGACGGTTGCTGAGATCACGCCGCAGCGCACGACCGGCGTCCTCGCCCTCGCGTCCACGATCCACAACCAGGACGGTGTTCTCGTCATGGACGGGACGCAGCGCTATCTCCTGCGGAAACGCGCGGCATAGCTGTGCTGCTGCGAAGCTTGGGCAGTTGCGCGGCCGCAAGTTCCGGCACATACTAACAAAAAACAGGCCAATCCGTTTCATTGAGCGGAACGCAACAAGGGCCCGGTCCGCCGGGGAGGAAGTCAACGATGTCGGACCACGGCGTGCGCCTGCCGGCGCCTGTTGCCGCGCTCAACAGTCTCAACGCGACTTTGCTGTTTGTGTGCCGATGGATCGTTATCGGACTCGTCGGCGTGATTGCGGTCATCGTCGCGGCCTCTGTCGTCATGCGCTATGGCGTCAACTATTCGCTCTCCTGGGCCGAGGACGCCGCCAAGTTCCTCATGGTTTGGCTGACATTCATCGGCGCGCCGCTCGGCTTCCGTCATGGCGCGCACGTCTCGCTTGAGCTGCTGCCGACATTGCCCTCCGCAGTGGAGCGGTTCATCCGCGTTCTCGTTCACGCGACGGTCGTCGTCCTGATGGTCATGCTCGCGCGCTTCGCTTGGGCGTTTGCTGTGAATGGATGGAACCAGGTCGCACTGACGATCGGCGACATCTCGATGTTCTGGATCTTCGTCAGCATGCCCATCGGGTGCGCGCTGATGGCGCTCGTCGCTTTCGAGATGATGGTACGGGCGATCCTCGGCATTCCGGAGCCACTGGTCTCTGAAGAAGAGCTGATCACCACGCAGGGCATGTAGGAACGGGACGGGGGGAAGTCGCGTGAGCTTTGTTTTTCTTTGGGCATTCCTGGTGGCGATGGTCATCGGTGTCCCGGTGGTGTTCGCGCTCGCGTTCGGCCCCTTGTTTGGCATTCTCGTGGATGGCCGTTCGGTCTTTCTCAACATCATCCCGCAACGCCTCTTCGTCGGCATCAACGTCTACCCACTGCTCGCCATTCCGCTGTTCATCCTCGCCGGCGAGATCATGAACGTCGGCGGCATCACGCAGCGTCTTGTCGATTTCTCGCAGAAGCTTGTCGGCCATCTGCGCGGCGGCCTCGGCCATGTGGCGATCGTCTCGGGCACGGTGTTTTCGGGGATCAGCGGTTCGGCAGTTGCCGATGCTTCCGCGCTTGGCAAGATCCTGATCCCGGCTATGGCACGTGAGGGCTATCACAAGGACTACGCCGCTGCCGTGATCGCGGCGACGACGGTGCTCGGGCCGATCATTCCGCCGAGCATCATCATGGTGATCTACGCCTACATCATGCAGATCAACGTGGCGGCACTGTTCGCGGCGGGCTGTATTCCTGGGCTGATCATCGGCGCCGGCCTGATGATCGCAAACTACATGGTGTCCAAGCGTCGCGCCTATCCCGTGAGAGAGAAGCGCGCGACGGCCCGCGAGATTGCCGTCTCGCTCAAGGGCGCGGTCTGGGCGCTCATCGCTCCGTTTCTCATCCTCGGTGGAATTCTCGGCGGCGTCTTTACGCCGACCGAGGCGGCCGCCGCTGCGGTCCTCTATGCGTTCGTGATTTCGGTGGTCGTGACGCGCGAATTGCCGTGGCGCGAACTTCCCGACGTGCTTTATCGGACCGGGGTCATCTCCGCTGCGATCCTGCTCGTCGTCGGCACGGCAATGATCTTCTCGTGGATTGCCGGCCTCTCCGGCGTGACGGCGAAGATCGGCGAATATCTCTTCTCGCTGTCGTCCAACAAGTATGTGCTGCTGCTCCTCGTCAATATTCTGTTGCTGATCGCCGGCTGCTTCCTCGATGCGGGCCCCGCTATTCTGATCCTCGGCCCCATTCTCGGGCCGACGCTTGCACAACTTGGCGTCGACCCGTTGCATCTCGCCATCGTCATGTGCGTGAACCTCTCACTCGGTCTCGCCACGCCGCCGATGGGGCTGCTGCTGTTCGTCGTTTCAGCAATGAGTCGCGAAAGCATCATGAAAATCGCGGTCCAGATGTGGCCGTTCTACCTCGTGCACCTCTCGGTGATCCTGTTGATCACCTACGTGCCCGAAACTGCGCTGTGGTTGCCCAGAGTGCTGGGCTTCTAAGTACTGCAAGAACAGAACGGTAATGACGGAGGAAACAAGATGAAGCTACGGACTCTCACAGCGGCATTGGCGATCTCGCTCGCCACCAGCGCCTCGGCGCTGGCGCAATACACGCTCAAGATCGGCCATGTGGCGCCGGCGAGTGAGATCGCTGACGATCATGTCGCGGCCGTGTATCTGAAATCGTTTATCGAGGCGCGGTCCGGCGGCCGCATGAAGGTCGAGATTTTCCCGGCGTCGCAGCTCGGTGATTTCCGAGCACACGTCGAGCAAGTCCAGCTCGGCGGCATTGAGGCGACGCACACCTCGATCGGCGGCATCGGTCAGTTCTTCCCGGAAGTCCAGGTGCTCGAGCTTCCCTACCTGATCCCGAATGACCTGGTCGCCGAGCGCGTCGCGCGCGGGCAGCTCTTCGTCGATATCCGCGACGCCATTCTGAAGAAGACCGGCTCCGTGCGCCTGATGTCGATCACCAACACGGGTCGGTTCCGCTCATTCTTCACGACGAAGAAGCCGATCATCACGGCAGCGGATCTCAAGGGCGTGAAGATGCGGACGGTAGACTCGCCGCTCGAGATCGAGTTCGTGCGCGCGCTCGGCGGCAATGCAACGCCGGTCGTGTGGGGCGAGCTTTACACCGCACTGAAGACTAACGTCGTCGAGGGGACCAAGAACGGCGCCACCGACGTCATTCCCAACAATCTGCACGACGCCCTGAAATTCGTGACGCTCGACGAGCACGCCTATCTCTGGGGCTTCAACTGGGTCAACGACAAGTGGCTGAAGTCGCTGCCGAAGGATCTGCAGGATCTCGTGGCGGATGCCTTCCTGCAGATGGCCGACGTGCAATTCCAGTACAACAAGGAATACGAGGGACGCAGCCTCATCGCGTTCGCCAAGAGCGGCGGCAAGATCCATGTTCCGACCGAAGCGGAGCGCAAGACCTTCATGGCCGCCAAGGACCACATGCGTAAGTGGTTCGTCGAGAAGTACGGCGCCGAGTGGGTCGAGAAGACCGAGAAGGCGGTTGCGGCGGCAGAGGCCGATATCGCCAAGGAACGCTCGATGCTCCTGTCGCGCTGATAAGGACGCGAGGCGGTCCGCCAAGCGCGGGCCGCCTCGTCCTACTGCCGTCAGGTTGTCCGGCCGGTTTGACCGCGCCGGAGGGGACATGGCACTCTGGCCTCGGAAGAAGTTCTGAAACCCGCGAGGACGCCCCGATGGCCATGGACGCCGAAAAGCTGCGCAATTGGAAATTCGAGGACGTAGTCCAGACCTTCACGGCGCGTGACACGATGCTGTATGCGCTCGGCGTTGGCATGGGGAGCGATCCGCTCGACGAGAGCGAACTCAAATACGTCTACGAGGATAATCTCGTCGCGCTGCCGACCATGGTGACGGTGCTCGGCTACCAGGGTTTCTGGCTCAAGAACAGCGGCACCGGTGTCGATTGGCGCAAGGTGGTGCACGGCGAGCAAGTGATCACGATCCATGCGCCGGTCCCGACGGCCGGCACGTTCATCGGTCGGACGCGCATCACCGGTCTGATCGACAAAGGCAAGGATCGCGGTGCGCTGCTGATCTCGGAGCGCGATATCATCGAGACGACGAGCGGCACGCACATCGCGACGCTCATGTCGACGAGCTTCCTGCGCGGTGATGGCGGTTTCGGCGGGCCGTCCGGTCCGACACCGGCCGTGCATTCGGTGTCCGAGCGCGCGCCGGATGCGTCACTCGACATTCCAACGCTGCCGCGCCAGGCGCTAATCTATCGGCTGTCCGGCGATATGAACCCGCTGCATGCCGACCCGAAGGTCGCGGCCGTCGCCGGCTTCCGCGCGCCGATCCTGCATGGCCTCTGCTCATTTGGTGTCGCCGGCCGCGCCATCGCCAAGCTCGCCTGCGATGGCGACGCCAGCAAGATCAAACATATGCAGCTTCGCTTCTCCTCCCCGCTCTATCCCGGCGAGACCATCCGCACTGAAATCTGGCGCGACGGCAACAACGTCTCGTTCCGCTCGCGCTGCGTCGAGCGTGATGTGGTGATTCTGAATAATGGGCTGGCGAAGGTGGGGTAGTTTTTGTTGCCGCGGTCGCCAACGCCTTCGGCTACTGGCGCCGCGGGCTGCCTCGCGGTCGCATTCTCACCTTGCGGCCTTCGGCCGCTACAGATGAGGCAGGCTCCCAATCTCAAAAAAAGGGGGATCGGGGTCTCCCCGAGCGGGTGTGGGCGGCAGCCCACTCGCGCCGCTGGCGCGAGCCCTCACGGCACTTCGAGCACGATGTAGTCGTCCTCGATGGCGACAGGGAATGTCTCCGCGACATACGGGCCTTCGACAACGCTGGCGCCCGGCTCCACGGCGATGGGGAACTGCATCAGGCGCAGGCGGCGCGGATCGCAGTAGGAGCGGCCGGTGCGGACATCGAACTCCCATTGATGCCACGGGCAGCGCAGGATTTCGCCCGCGCGCTCGTATTGATATTCGCCAGGTTTGGTCGATCGGACGAGGCCGGTGAGAAGGCCATTGCACAAGCTCGCGCCCTTGTGCGGGCAGGTGTTCGAGAGCGCGAACAGCTCGCCCTTGATGTTGAGCACCACGATGCCGCGCCCCTCGACGGTGACGAGTTTGCGCGTGCCGGGCTGAAGCTCAGCAGCGCGGGCGACGACATGACGGGTCACGGTCTCGCGGGCTCCAACATTGTCACGGTCGCTTAGCGCCTTCAGTTGATACGGAACACCGACTTGCCGTTCTCGGTGCAGATGCGGCGGTGCTGTTCGGGCGTGACGCCGGCCGGGAAGGCGCGGAACGGATCATCGAAATCCCAGTGCGGATAGTCGGAGGCAAACAGCAGTTTGTCCCAGCCGATCCACTCCATGACGTCGAGCACGTGGCGGCGATCGTCCGGCTCTTCCATCGGCTGCGTCGTGAAGTAGACGTGGTCGCGAATGTATTCAGATGGACGGCGCTTCAAGTGGGGAACCTCGCCGCGCATCCGCTCGAATAGCTTGTCGAGACGGAAGGCGAGCGCCGGCGCCCAGGCGAAGCCGCCTTCGATCATGACGACCTTCAGCTTCGGGAAGCGTTCAAACACGCCTTCGATGACCAGGCTCGTCACGACCGTCTGGCACGATGTCGAATGGCCCGCGCCTTCTTCGATGTAGTAGGACGGCCAGCCGGCGCCGGAGACGGGATGCCCGCTCGTGCCGAACACGTGGAAGCCGATCGGCAGATTGTAGCGCTCGGCGGCTTCGTAAATCGGCCAGTAGCGGCGGTTGCCGAGCGGTTCAGCCGAGCGGGTGAGAATGAACACCTGGCCGAAGTCGGGATCGGCGCCGCAGCGTTCGATTTCTTTCGCCGACGCCGGACCGTCTTCGTAGGGTACGACGAGGCCGCCCTTGAGACGCTTCTCGGGCCGCGTGAACGTATCGCGCTGCCAGTCGTTCGTGGCCGAACACATTGCGACGGAGAGTTCGAGATTCATCTCGCCCTGGCCGGTGTTGCCGAGCGGGCCAAGGATGCCGGCTTCGATGTTGTAGGCGTCGAGGTGCTGGGTCTGCATCAGCGACAGGCTCGACCCGGGCCGACCGTCCTCCGGCCACGCGTCGCGGCGGCACGCGAGCGGCGCCGCCTTGGGATAAGGCTCGCCGTTGGAGCTGCCATGCTTACGGCGCGCGCCATAGGTCTCGTAGACGTCCCACCACTGCTTGGCGAGATACGGCTTCAGGTCCGACATCGAGCGGACAGCGGGATGGATGTCGCCGTCGATGACGGCGAGGCGGTTCGGCACCGCGCCGGCACCTTTTCCATTGGCGGGTGACACGGCCGGGCCCATCGGGACATCAAGCGGCATGGCTACCTCCTAGTGTGGTGATACTAGTCGTGGATACGTTGCGAGTGGGTTGTCGATCAGTATCTTCTTGCGCAGCGAGGCGTCGATGCCGCCGGGCAGCATCGCGTCGCCGTCGAACTGCCAGTGCGGGAAGTCGCTCGCGAACAGAAGCATCTGGTCGGACTGGAGCTGATCCATCAGACGGCCAACGGTCTCGCCGGAGTTGGGCGCATCGAACGGCTGGATCGTCAGCCGCACGTGATCGCGCACGAACTCGACGGGCGAGCGGTCGATCCACGGCACTTCCAAGCGCACGCCGCGCCAGAATTTCGACAGCCGCCAGAGATACGGAGCGATCCAGGTGACGCCCGACTCAATCAGCACCAATTTCAGCTTCGGGAATTTGACGAACACACCCTCGGCGATGAACGAGCCGAGCTGAGTATGGAAAGCCAGCGACTGCGCGGCGTAGTCCTCGAGATAGTAGCTCGGCCAACCGGAGCCGGTGGTCGCGTGGTAGTAGCTCGATCCGGAATGGATGCCGACCGCGAGGTTGTGGCGCTCCGCTGCCTGCCAGACCGGCCAGAAGTGGCTCTTGCCGAGTGGCTGCTCGCCGGCCGCGAGGCCCATGACCTGGATGAAGCGCTTGTCCGGCGCGCACCGCTCGATCTCGTCAACCGACAGTTCTGGATTCTGCAGCGGCAGGATGATTGACGCCCGGTAGCGCGGATCCCGATCGAGCCACTCGGCGCGTACCCAGTCGTTGACCGCACGGCAGAACGCGGCGGCCATGTGCTCGTCGCGGATGAGCTGGACGGCATAGAGGCAATTCAGGATGGAATGTGCAAAGCCATGGCGGTCCATGAGCGCGGCAGCTGTGCGCTTGGGATCGGTGTCGGCGCGCTCGCGGCCGGCTGCCTTGTCGCCCCGCCAGTCCGGTCGCACGGTCAGCGGCGCTCGCGGCGGATAGGCGATGGACTCGAACCCTGTGATGCCGCGTACGCCGACTGTTTCGCGCCAATAGTCATCCATATGCCGCGTCAGCGCGGCAATGTCGGGGACGTGCGGGTGCACGTCGCAATCGATGGCGCCCTTCCAATCGGTCGACACGCGCCCCAAGGGCTCCGGTGGCGCCCGTTCAGCCACCGCCTGCACAGGAATCCGTCAGGCTAATATTTCACGGGAGGGGGGCCGTGGCTAGGGGCGGCTTCGGCGGTTGGCGATTTCGCCGAGCGGCCATCGTCCCTATTGATGCTCGTCCGGGTCCGCCACACGCTCCAAGCGCCAAGTCACCGATGTTTCGCCCGGTGACGTCCCGCGCAGGACGATCTGCTGGCTGAGTCGGGGCCCGGAGTAGTGGGCGTAGTCGAAGCTCTGTTCGAGCACGAGGGTGGCGCCGTCGGCGGTGAAGCGCCAGGTGCCGCCGTCGGCGGTCTCGACGAGGGCAGAGTTCGGCGTTTCGCCGCGCCGGCAGGTCGCTTCCGGATGGACGTGAAAATGGATCGCGAAGGGGAGATCGCGGACATCGCGTTTCGTACCTGAGGGCGGGCCCAGGCGGTCCTCGCCCGCGAGCCGCGATCCGTCAGTGGACAGGTGGAGGTGGCGCATATGGCGCATCCCGAATTTCTGCGCGTAGCCATCGTGACGGGCCTGGACGGTCGAGCCCTCCGGCGTTGCGGCAACGG
>LNEA01000192.1 GCA_001464855.1 Rhizobiales bacterium Ga0077530 | reverse complement strand
ACCCGCACCAATGGAGCAATTGGCGCGATCGGCGTGGCCGGCTCCACGCGCCCAGGCTCGCTGCCGTTGATGACGCGCGGAGAAATGAGCACGGAGGCGACACCGGGCGCTGTGGATTCACGAGTCATCGGCGCCGCCTGGCGCCAGCCACCCCCGGCGAAATCCGGTGCAAAGGTGTGACTCTCACCTTCCCGGATCAGCACTGGCGTATTGCGGATCGGGTGGTCCTGCGCGGCGGCATTTGTCGTGAGTGCCGGGGCAGCAATCGCGACGGCACCTGCTTGACCGCCCACTCCGCCCCCGCTCTCAGATCTGTGGGTGGCCCAGAGTACCCCGGTCGAGAAGACGCAGACCGTTGCCACGGCTGCGACAACCACTCGCCGCGTCGTGCTCCATCCCCCCGCCTCCGACGGCAGAGGGGCCGCCGCCTCGGCAGGCAGCGAGCGTTGCCGAGACCTGAGCGTCCGCGCGTCGTCGCCCGGAAGGAAGGGCGGCCTGTGCGGAAACGATGTCGTGACGATGCGGGGGAGCCGGTCAGGATTATCCCGCGGTCGCGGCGCAAGCTTCGCCACGATGTCCGACTCGCCGCCGGCGTTATCGCGAATAATGAACTGATCGATCACCTGTGCCATGCGGGCAGCAGCATCGCCAGAACTCGTATTGCGCGTCGCGTCATCCGCCGGCCGCGCATCGGACGCTGAGTGTGCGCTCGTCGCTTCCGGGCTCATCGCCTCGGACGTCGCACGAGGTGGCTCACGCATACGCATTCCCCCATCAACTCAACGCTGCTGCAGGCCCCGAAGCGGTTGCCCTGCTTCAGGTTATGGCGCCCGAACGCGTATCCGCGCGATCTCGCCGACCAGTAACTGCAGCCTGTCGCCCGTCTCGTCCCCACTCGACCGACGGCACAGCTATTCCCAACCTCCTCACGGTCGAAAATCGGAATGGCTGAATTGCGGCGCGACCAGGGTAATTTCTGGCGCCGTTATCGGAGGTTACGAAGCAGAGTGAATATTGCGCGAGAAGCGATCTCGCGCCTTGTGGCGATCGTGCGACGACCGCTTGGGCGCGCGAATAAACGCCTTCATCGGCAGCGCCCCAAATGGCGCGCTCACCCTACATGCCAATGACAGATCGCATTGAGCCGGCCTACGTACCGAAACTCACGCCGGCCGCGCGGGGACCATGAGGATCGCCTCTCCACCGAGCACAGGCTTGCCGCCAACGGTGCACACGCAGTCGAACCGTGCGCGCCGCTTCGCCGGGAACAATTCGGCGAGCGTCACCTTGGCGATCACCTCGTCGCCGATCCGCACGGGGCCTTTGAAGTTCAGCGTCTGCGAGACGTAGATCGCGCCCGGCCCCGGCAATTCCATGCCGAATACCGCCGAGATATAACCCGCGGTCAGCATGCCGTGAGCGATGCGCTCTTTGAAAAACGTGCGGCTCGCGAAGTCCGCATCGAGATGAACCGGGTTCTTGTCGCCCGTGACTTCGGCGAATCCGACGATGTCGGCTTCCGTCACAGTCTTCGCGAAACTCGCTTCCATTCCCAGTTCGAGATCTTCGAAAAAGTAGGCCTTCCGCGTCATGATGGTCATGACCAGTCTCCCCCAGCCTGTATCGGTGCGCGCGCGACGCGTCACATGCTTTTTACGCGGCGCAACACTAAGTCCCAGGATAATGCAGCGCAACAGACAAAGTTGCAGATGGTGCGGCGGCGCACAAATCAAAGCAAACGACGTTCAATGAGCTGTGCGGCCGCTTCTGTGGAGGTTTCTCGCACATTCGTAGAAAGGCTGGACATGCGCGCGGCGCGGTACAGCCCCGTGTCAGCATGCTGGACGGGAGCACCCGATTCGAGGATGGTCCGCCCGACAAAGCCGTCCGCTCTGACTGAGCGGGTCGCACCTTTCCCCACGCCCGGGAGCCGATGTCGCGAATGACCGTCTCGGATGCCACGCTGTATGTCCGGCGCAACGTGACCCTGCTCGCGGTGCTGCAAGGACTGTTCATGTCGGTGCAGGCGATGGGGATCGCGACGACGCCCCTCGCCGCCTACTCGCTGCTCGGCACCGACAAATCGCTGGCGACCGTCCCCATCTTCCTTGCGCATGCCGGCATCATGCTGACGACGATACCGGCGTCGTTGCTGATGGACCGCATCGGGCGTCGCAGCGGCTTCACCGTCGGTATCGGCCTCGGTCTTCTGTTTGGCGCCATCGCCGCCTACGCAGTATGGATTCGCAGCTTCGAGATACTGTGCGTCGCCGCCGTGCTCCAGGGCATGTCAGCGGCGTTCGCCTGGTATTACCGCTTCGCCGCCGCCGACAGTTCACCGACGCACTTCAAGGCGCGCGCCATCTCCTACGTCATGCTCGGCGGCGTCATCGCTGGCTTTGCCGGACCCCAACTCGCCAAATGGTCCGTCGACTGGTTCGCACCCGTTGCTTTCATGGGCGTCTACATCAGCATCTGCATCGTCAGCATTGTCAGCGCGCTGGTCGTGCAGGGCATCCGCATTCCACAACTGACCGCCGTCGAGCGCGCCACCGGCGGCCGCCCCATGCGCGAGATTGCGCGCCAGCCGACCTACCGCGTCGCACTCATCTCCTCGATGCTCGGTTATGGCGTCATGACGCTGGTCATGTCGGCGACGCCACTCGCCATGCTCGCGTGCGGCTACGGCTTCCCCGACAGCGCCACCGTGATCCAGGTCCACATCATCGCGATGTTCCTGCCGTCGTTTTTCACGGGATCGTTGATCCAGCGCTTCGGCGAACTGCCGATCATCGCGGCTGGTGCGCTCATCCAGCTCGCGTGCGCGCTCGTCAATCTTTCGGGCATCGACTTCTGGAATTTCCTCATCGCAAATCTGTTCGTCGGGCTCGGCTGGAACTTCACCTTCGTCGGCGGCTCGACGCTGTTGACGCGCACCTACCAGCCCGCCGAACGCGCCAAGGTCCAGGCCAGCCACGACTTTACGGTTTACGCGACGACCGCCACCGCGGCGGCACTCGCGGGCTTCCTCCAGCAGCGCGCCGGCTGGACGGTGCTGAACCTCGCGGCGATCCCGCTCATGGCGGCCGTCGTCATCGCGACGATGTGGCTCGCGCGGCACCTGCGCAGGCTTGAAGCCGCCACCGTGAAGCCCGCCGAGTAACCAAACGGCGAACCGGACCGGTCTGACGATTTCCGAAATCAACCAGCCGACTTTACCATTTCGCGCGTCTGGCCAACGCTGCGCACTCGCCATCGCATAGAATTTTCGCTGGCTGCAGGGTGTGCGGCTAGCCGCAGCGTCTCAGCCTAACGCCCAAGAACGCCGCCGCGCTATTTTATCCAGACGGACGCCGGCCCATGTCGTTCTTCCCCAGCTCTCTCCTCGCCACATACCTTCCGACGATCCTATTCTACGGCGTGTTCACGATCGGCATCATGATGCTGATCGTTTCATTTGGGCTGCGCGGCAGCGTGCGAACGATCGGCATGTACTGCGCCGGCGTCCCCGTCGCGTTGTACCTCGCCGCCGTCGTCAATGCCGAGATCAGGGAATGGACGAGCGCACCCGTCGCCATCGGTGCGGAGCGCTCAACGCGCCTCATCGTCCACGAGGACGAGCTGCACGCGAATGCCGCGATTGTCCTGCTTGCGAAAGGCGGTCTCAGTTCAATCATCATGGGACGCGGCCGGCGGCTCGAGCAGATTTCGCTCACCGATCCTGCCCGCTGCACCCACGAAGTCGACGCCAACTATCATCGGACGGACCACGGATTTGAGCCGTATGCCCGGCAGCCGACGTCGTTCGACGACAAACTCTTCGTGGCGGACTGTCTGAGGAAATCGCCGATCCGTCCGGAGATCGTCGCGGAATTGCTGTCCGAGGAGCCCAATTTCGTCCTGCTCAGTGGCCATCACGCGATCGCCGGGCAGCAGTTCAACTATCTGCTCGACGTCCCAACGGCATCCAATCAGGTCCACGAGATGCGCCTGCGCGGCCCGAACCAGGACGCGCTCGTCGGCCATTGGGAAGTCTTTTCAGGACGCCCTGCGTTTCCGCCCGTGCTTTCGGCGACGGGGTTCGTGACCGAGCGCGTGCGGCGGCAACCACCCGCACCACAGGGATTGCTCGCTTTCGTCCTCGGCGTCCTCGACAAGGGCGAACGTCAAACCGCCGCGCGCTGAATTCCGATCCTCGATCCTACTCAATCGAACCGTCGGGCTTGCGGGCACCCATCGTTCCGCCGCACATTGTCGCCCGAAGCGGAGAGGCGTGGCATGACGACCGCACACCCGCCATCAGGAGGACGATCATGGAGCTCAAAGGCGCGGTTGCGTTAGTCACAGGCGGGAATGGCGGATTAGGCCAGCGCATCTGCCACGCGCTCGCCAAGGAAGGCGTGAACATCGCGGTCATGTACGCGCAGAGCCGCGACCAGGCCGAGAGCGTCGCCCGCGACCTCACATCGAGCCATCAAATCAACGCCGCCGCGTTCGGTTGCGACATCACCAGCGACTCAGCCGTCGCGACGCTGATCGCTGACGTCACCAAGCGCTTCGGCCGCATCGACATCCTCGTCAACGACGCCGCCTATAACAAAGCGATCCCCTTCCCCGATCTCGACAGCATGACCTTCGAGGTCTGGGACAAGATCATGGCCGTCAATCTCACTGGTCCGATGCGCCTCACCAAAGCGGTGGCGCCGATTATGAAGGCACAAGGGCGCGGCCGCGTCGTCAACATCGCATCCGTTGCGGGGCTCGGGCCGACCGGCTCGTCGATCGCCTATGCGGTGTCGAAAGCGGGCCTCATTCACCTCACGCGCTGCATGGCCGTTGCGATGGCCCCGGAGACGCTGGTCAACTGCGTCGCACCGGGACTGCTCGAAGGCACACGCGCAACGTCGAACCTGCGTGCCGAGCAGGTCGAGCGCTCCGCGTCGAGTTCGCTCTTGAAGAAACCCGCTGACAAGGACGACTGCGCCGACATGGTCGTCACCATGTGCCGGACCGAGACCATGACCGGCCAGACGATCGTCATCGACTCCGGGCGCGTGTTCCACTGACCGTCCGGTCGCGCGACGCGTCATGCCGCTGCCGGCTCAAGGCATGAACTTTTGGCGCGGATCGCGCGTTGCTGGCGCCTTCGTTCCCTGCCTCAGCTTCGCAGGCCGGGCGCTTCATAGCCCATGCGTTCCACGTATTCCGTATAGCCGCCGCCGTACGTGTGGATGCCATCGGGTGTCAGTTCCAGCACACGATTGGACAGCGCCGCCAGAAAGTGCCGGTCGTGCGAGACGAACAGCATCGCACCCTCGTAGTGCGACAACGCCGTGATCAGCATTTGCTTCGTCGCCATGTCCAAGTGGTTCGTCGGCTCGTCCAGCACGAGAAAGTTCGGCGGGTCGTAGAGCATCTTCGCCATCACCAGACGCGCCTTCTCGCCGCCGGATAGAATCCGGCAGCGTTTTTCCACATCATCACCGGAGAAACCGAAGCATCCGGCGAGCGATAGCAGCGAGCCGTGCCCGGCCTGAGGGAAGGAGTCGGACAGCGACTGGAACACCGTGTCCTCGCCGTCCAGAAGATCCATCGCGTGCTGCGCAAAATAGCCCATCTTGACGCTGGCCCCGATCGTGACAGCGCCGGCGTCCGGCTGCGCCGAGCCTGCCACCAGCTTCAGCAGGGTGGACTTGCCGGCGCCGTTGATGCCCATGACGCACCAGCGTTCCTTGCGGCGGACTTGGAAATCGAGCCCCTCGTAGATGCGTTGGCTGCCATAGCTTTTGTGCACCTTCTTGACGCTGACGACGTCTTCTCCGGAGCGCGGTGCCGGCTGAAACTCGAACATGATCGATTGGCGGCGCTTGGGTGGCTCCACCCGATCGATCTTGGATAGCTGCTTCACGCGGCTCTGAACCTGGGCTGCGTGCGAGGCGCGCGCTTTGAAACGCTCGATGAACTTGATCTCTTTGGCGAGCATCGCCTGCTGGCGATCGTATTGGGCTTGTTGCTGCTTCTCGGCGAGCACGCGCTGCTGCTCGTAGAACGCGTGATTGCCTGAATACGTCGTCAGCGCACCGCCATCTATTTCGACGATCTTCGTGACAATGCGGTTCATGAACTCGCGATCGTGCGAGGTCATCAGCAACAGTCCCTCATAGCTCTGGAGAAACTGTTCGAGCCAAATGAGGCTCTCCAAATCGAGGTGGTTGCTCGGCTCGTCGAGGAGCATGGCATCGGGGCACATGAGCAGAATGCGCGCCAGCGCGACGCGCATCTTCCAACCGCCCGACAACGCGCTCACGTCACTGTCCATCATCTCCTGGCTGAAGCTCAGACCGGCGAGGACTTCGCGGGCCTTTCCTTCCAGCGCGTAGCCGCCAAGTTCTTCGAAGCGACCCTGCACCTCACCATAGCGCTCGATGATGGTCTCCATCTCGCCGGCTCGATTCGGCGGCCACGGTGCTTATCGGACCGGCGCCATCCATCACCTCCGATACGGCGCTGCGACCCGACATCTCACCGACGTCTTGGCTGAAGTAGCCGATGGTAAGGCCCCGATCGACTGTGACCTGGCCCTCATCCGGTGGCTCCTGGCCCGTGATCATCCGGAACAGCGTCGTCTTGCCGGCACCATTGGGACCGACGAGGCCCGCCTTCTCGCCCTTGTGGAGCGATGTGGAAGCTTCGATGAAGACGATCTGGTGGCCGTTCTGTTTGCTGATGCTGTCTAGTCTGATCATATGCCCATGGATCCGGAAAGCTGTGGCGCCCTTATGCCATGTGATGTGGCCGAGGGAGAGCGTTCAGCACCACAAGATTTGGCCGTTTCCTGATACAAAAACGCGCAGGTTTCCTGGGACGGCAATCGAGGCGCCGAGCCAGTCCCAAGCCACGATGTCGACGCACGCAGACCGCCCCAACCTGCCCACTACCGCCCGCCCGGGACACCCGCTACGCTCCCCGCCGGGGGCTCCATGGCCGAATCACTGCTTCTCGTCGCGCAAAGCCTGCTAGGCGTTGTCCTGATTCCGCTGCTGATCTGGCAGACCGGCGAGGGCCGGCGCACGCTTGCAGGACCTGACGTCGCAACGACGGTCGCGGCCGGCCTCGCACTCCAGTTCGCCATCGCCATCCTGTTCCTGAAGATCCCGCAGGCGAGCGTAATCTTTGATGCCGCGACCGGCGCTATCGGCGCGTTGCAACGGGCGACTGCGGCGGGAACCCAGCTCGTATTCGGCTACCTCGCCGGGGCACCCGCGCCGTTCGACGCGACCAACCCGCGCAATGGTTTCATCCTCGCAATCCAGGCGCTGCCGCTGATCCTGCTCCTGAGCGCGCTGTCGCGCCTGCTATATCACTGGGGCGTCCTCCAGAGACTTGTGGCTGCGTTCGCCGGCCTTCTTCAGCGTACCTTCGGCATCGGCGGGCCGCTCGGCATGGCGGCCGCCGCAAACGTGCTGGTCGGCATGGTCGAGGCGCCACTGCTGATCCGCCCCTACCTCAACAACATGGGCCGCGGTGCCCTGTTCGCGACCATGGTCGCCGGCATGGCGACACTCGCCGGCACCGTGCTCGTCCTCTACGCGGCAATCCTGGAGCCGCACGTCCCCGGTGCCGCCGGCCACCTCATCGCGGCATCGCTGATGAATGCGCCGGCCGCGCTGATGCTGTCACGGCTCGCGGTGCCCGAAGGTTTTCAGGGCGGCCCCACGGCTGCCCACATCGAACTCGACCAGCAGCCGCGATCCAGTATGGATGCCATCGTCCAGGGCACCGCCGATGGCGTGCGACTGCTTGCGGCTGTCGCTGCCATGCTGATCGTCATGGTGGCCCTGGTGGCGCTCGCCAACGAGATCCTCGGCGGCGTCTCCGGCCTCTTCGGTGCACGACTGACGCTCCAGCAGATCCTGGGGTGGCTGTGCTTCCCGCTCGCGCTGATCCTAGGCATACCTTGGTCGGAAGCAGGCGCCGCTGGCGCGCTGATCGGCCAGAAAATCATCCTCAACGAATTCCTCGCCTACCTCGATTTCGCGGCCATGGACGCAACGACCTTCGCGCCGCGCTCGCGCGTGATCATCACCTATGCGCTCTGCGGGTTTGCCAATCTCGGCTCGCTCGGCATCATGATCGGCGG
>LNEA01000191.1 GCA_001464855.1 Rhizobiales bacterium Ga0077530 | reverse complement strand
TCCGTGATACTCATCTGCGCCCATCTCCTGATCTTCGGAGCGCATGAAATACGGAAGCACGTCGTCATAGCCCCATCCCGCACAGCCGAGTTGGCTCCAGTGATTGAAGTCTGAGCTATGTCCTCGGATGTAGAGCAGTCCGTTGATCGAACTCGATCCGCCAAGAACCTTGCCTCTCGGCCAGTCCAGGCTCCGTCCGCCGAGACCCGGGCACGGCTCGGTCTTGAACATCCAGTCGGTTCTTGGATTGTGCATCGTCTTGAAGTAGCCGACCGGGATGTGGATCCATATGTAGCGATCATTGCCGCCGGCCTCGAGCAGAAGCACGCGCGTGCGGCCGTCCGCCGTCAAGCGATTGGCCAGCACGCAGCCGGCGGAGCCGGCACCGACGATGATGTAGTCCCACTCCTGATCCATCGGTCCGTTCGACTTTCCAACTGTGCCCGAATAGTGCCGTTACCGCTCGCGGAGGTGATGTCCCGAGCTACTGCGCGGTCCAGCCGCCATCGACGATGAGCGAACTGCCGGTGATGAAGCTTGATGCTTCAGATGCCAGAAAGACGACAGGACCGATCAGTTCTCGAGCCTCTCCAAACCGACCGAGCGGTGTCGTTCGCGTTATGCGATCTCGGACATCCGATGCGTGCTGCCGGGTGAGCGGCGTGTCGATGTAGCCAGGCGCGATCGAATTGACGCGAATGCCGTGCTCGGCAAATTCGAGGGCGAGAACCTTGGTGAGTTGGACGATCGCGGCTTTCGCCGCGGCGTAGGGCGCGACGTTCTTTGCGGCGATATGGCCGAGAACCGACGCGATATTGATGATTGTGCCCCGCCTCTGCGCCTGCATCGTCCGGCCGACCGCCCGGCAGAACAGGAACGTGCCGCGCACATGCACTTCGTGTAAGGAATCGAACTCGGCCAACGAAAAATCGATGAGCGGCTTGCGAATATTGTGACCTGCGTTGTTCACCAGAATGTCGATCGGGCCGAGATCCTGAAGAACCCGGTTCGTTGCGTTCTCCACGTCGTCTTCGCGACTCACGTCCGCCCGCACCGCAAGCGCGCGTGTTCCGCTGCCATTGGAGATCTCTCTTGCGCAGCGCTCCGCGATCGCGGCATCTCGGTCCACAATGGCAATATTGGCCCCGTGACACGCCAATCCCCACGCCATGGCGCGGCCGAGCCCCGAGCCGGCTCCGGTGATCAGGGCAACGCGCCCCGTGAGATCATTCTGGCCGCGTACTGCCGTTGCCGAGGGCAGCGCCGTCACGAGTTCGGTCATTTTGTCCTCGATTGCTCAGTAGCTCGCCCGGCCGCCACTCACGTCGTAGCAGGCGCCCGTGACAAAGCTGGCCTCATCCGAAAGCAGGAAGGCGACGATGTTTGCGACTTCATCCGCGCGCGCCGCACGTGCCATGGGAATGCGGCTGACGGAATCCTTGGAGAACCAATCCGGCATTTCACCCTGCATGCCGGTTGCCTCGACGATCGCCGGCGCAACGCAATTCACGCGAATGCCGTGCGTGACGAGTTCCTTCGCCCATGACTTCGTGAAGCCGATGACGGCCGCCTTGCTGGAGGCGTAGATGGACATATCCTTGGGGCCGTCTTTTCCGGCCACGGATGCGATCGTAACGATTGAACCTCTGCCACGCTCGATCATGTGGCGCGCGACGATGCGTGTGCAGGCAAAGACAGCCCGCACATTCAGATCGAACACGCGGTCGACGTCTGCGTCCGTGGTCTCGAGCAGCGGTCGAACCGGGCCCAGCATCCCGGCATTGTTCACGAGCCAATCGACATGGCCGAAACGCGCAACGCTGCGCTCCAGCAGTTGGCTCAGCGCCGCATTGTCGAGGACATCGACCTCCAATGCCAATGCGGATCCGCCGGCCTCGACGATTGATGCTTCCAATTCCCGCGCCGCGACGATGTCGCGGTCAGCGATCACGACCGATGCGCCACGACGAGCCAAATCCTGTGACATGGCTTTGCCGAGACTCGCGGCGCCGCCAGTGACGATCGCCACGCGGTCGGATAGCGAAGGATTCGCAGAAGCCATCATATGCTCGTCTCCCCGACACTCGCTTTCTGGACGAGCGTTTTGCTTTCTGTGAACCGATGACGCGGAATCCAATGCGCGAAGTCGGTCATCAGCCCTTCCGAAAGCGTTTCATCAGGTGAAACGCTAAGGTTCATTATTTGACACGAAGCAAAACTAGTGATGCAGTTGGACTGCTGTCAAGGCGCGTACATGCGTTGCAAGACGACGATCACAGTTGCGCAAGCTTAGGGGAGGTAGGGCAATGGATGCAGCTCTGAGGTGCTCCAGACGAACGGTTTTGGCGATCATTGGAATGGGCACGGCTGCGAGCCTCTCGCTCGCGCCCATGGCCGCATCAGCGCAGGACATTGCGTACGTCAACAAGACGAAAAAGACGATGCGTTTAGCGCACGGTGTCGTGGCGGGATCGCCGTACGATGTCGGAGCGCACCGGTTTGCGGAACTCGTTGACCAGTACACGAAGCGTGCGGTCCAGGTGAAGGTCTTCCCAAGCGCTCAGCTCGGTCTCGAGCAGAATACCGCCAAGGATGTTCAGCTTGGCACGCTCGACCTCACACTCGTCGCGATCAACAATGCGTCGATCTGGTACAAGCCTCTCGACGTCACGATCATGCCCTTCATGTTTCGCGATCGCGATCATGCCAACGCCGTCGTGAACGGGCCTGTCGGCAAGGAGCTGTTCGAGGGATACCGCAAAGCGTCGGGCTTGCGGATCATCTCGGTGTTCGAATGGGGTGATCGCGCGATCATCAACAAGATCAGGCCCATCAACAAGCCGGATGACCTGAAGGGCATAAAGATACGTCTGCCGAAGAACGAGGTCATGCTTGATACGTATGCTGCGCTCGGCGCGACTACCGCGGCGATTGATTGGGGTGAGCTCTATACGGCGTTGCAGCAGGGCGTCGCGGACGGCTTGGAAGGCCCGCCGCAAGGCATGATCGACATGAAGTTTACCGACTTCCTGAAGAACTACTCGTACATCAATATTTTTTACGGCCTAGCGGTGATCCT
>LNEA01000190.1 GCA_001464855.1 Rhizobiales bacterium Ga0077530 | reverse complement strand
CGCAGCTCGACATTCACACGATCGGTGCCGGCGGCGGCTCCATCATCTGGGTCGGACGCGATCGGACGCTGCAGATCGGGCCTCAAAGCGCAGGTGCCGTGCCCGGACCCGCTTGCTATGGGCGCGGTGGCGAGAGACCGACGATCTCGGATGCCAACCTCATTCTGGGGCGGCTGGCTTCCGATCGGCCGCTGGCGGGCGGATTGCGTCTCGACATGGCCGCAGCCGAGCGGGCCTTCAAGCCACTCGCTGCAACGCTTGCGACCGATGATCTAACCGCCGTTGCCGAAGGTGCTCTCGCAGTAGCGGTCGCCAAGATGGCGGGAGCGGTGCGCGAGGTATCCGTGCACCGAGGTTTCGATCCCCGCGACTTCGCGCTCGTCTGCTTTGGCGGCGCCGGACCGATGCACGGCTT
>LNEA01000189.1 GCA_001464855.1 Rhizobiales bacterium Ga0077530 | reverse complement strand
GAAGGGGCCCAGTCGCTGGACCGCGACGGCATCCCGACGGGGCGACACCGGCACGAATTCACTCTGGATATGCGCTACGCCGGACAATCATTCACGCTTGGTATCCCGTGGTCTCCAGTGACGCCGGGGTTTCCTGCACTACGCGCGGCGTTCGACGCCCGCCACGAAGAAACCTTTGGTTATGCCGACCGGTCCAATGAAGCGGAGATCGTCAACGTCCGGCTCGTCTCGATTGGTGAGGTGGATAAGCCGAGACTGGATTTCAGCTCCGAGGCGCGTCGCGATCCAACACACGCGCGGCGGCAAGTCTGGTTCGGCGGATGGCATGATGCCTCCGTCTTCCATCGTGACACCCTACCAGCGGGCTTCACTTTTCGCGGCCCCGCGATCGTTGAGGAAGAGGGCGGCACGACGGTGGTCCCGCCGGGCTGGACCGTCCGCACGGACAACGGTGGCGCGATGATCGGAAGGGCCGACTCGACTGCCATCACCTGACAGGACCGGTGCCCACGAGGCGTTTCTGTCCAGGCTTCATCGTATCGACGATGTTGAGTAGCGTTGGTCGCTGTGTAACGACAGGCGGCGCGTGCCGCGCCATCGATCATCGTCGCCCTGTCGAGCCGTGATCAGCGGATCGCTCAAGAGATTTCAGACCGGCCCTCAGACGATCCGACGCGAAGTCTAGAAAAACGCGCATTTTGGAGGGGAGTGCGCCGCCTCCCGCATGAAGCAGGTGCACTGGAAGCGGATCGATTTCGTACTTTGTCAGGATGATCCGGAGCTGGCCCTCGCGCGCCGGGGCGGCGCATTGATAGTGGAGGACGCGTGTCAGTCCGATGCCCTGGAGCGCGGCGCACACGGCCGCCTCGGCGGTCGTAACCACCAACCGTGCATGGATCGGAACGTGTAGTGTGCGCTTCTCGGTCTTCGCTCTAAACGACCAGGCAGACAGCGGAGATATCGGCTCGAAACTCACGCATGGCAAATTTGAGAGGTCTTCCGGAGATTTCGGCTCACCGTGCTTTGCGAGCAGCTTTGGAGCCCCGCATACTACCGTCCGCATGGATCCGACGCGTGAGGCAACCATCGTACTATCTCGCAGCGGACCGATGCGAACGGCCATGTCGACATGATCTTCGATGAGATGGAGGTTCCTGTCGGAGAGTATCAGCCGGATGTTGATCTCCGGGTACGCGGCAAGGAACTCCGCCACGATCGGCAGGATGTGCAGGCGACCGAACAGCACCGGGGCGGTGAGAACCAACTCTCCACGAGGGGTGTGGAATTCCCCGGCCGCTAGGCGTTCGGTCTCGTTGATCTCATCGAGGATGCGGCGCGCCGAAAGCACATAATTCGCGCCGATGTCCGTCAATGCAACCCGGCGCGTCGAGCGAACGAGCAGCCGCGTTCCAAGGTGACGTTCGAGTTCACTGACCTTCCGGCTGACCGTGGCCAGCGGCATGGCGAGATCGCGACTTGCGGCCGAAAAGCTTCCGCGATCGACCACCCGCAACAAAACAGCCATGGCTTCGAGGCGATCCATCATAATTCCAAAAATTGAAATTGTTATTCGCATCCATAACAGATTATCCTGACCAGTGAAAATGGCTAGTTGAGTGGCAAGAGAGCTGATGTCGGCTTTCGGCCGGAAGGATCGAGCCATGCCTTATGGATTTCTGGATATCGCGATCACGCCAAGCGTGCGGGCCGTGCAAGCCTCGATGGGCGCGGACAGCGCTTGGCAGGATTTCAAGGGTGACCGCGCATTCGACCGCTTCAGAGAGAACGAAGCAGCCTTTATCGCCGAGCGCGACAGCTTCTACATCGCAACGGTCTCAGAGACGGGATGGCCCTACGTCCAACATCGGGGTGGCCCACGAGGCTTCCTGAAGCTGATCGACGATCGCACCCTCTCTTTCGCGGATTATCGCGGCAACCGCCAGTACATCAGCACGGGCAATCTTGCCGCCGATGATCGGGCGTGCCTCTTTCTGATGGATTACGCACGCCGGGCCCGCCTCAAGATCTACGCCCGCGTCGAGGTGCTCGCGCTTGACGAAGACCCTGCTCTCACCGCTGCGGTCGCCATGCCGGAGTACAGAGCAAAGCTCGAGCGCATCTTTCGCCTGCGCCTGGAAGCGTTCGACTGGAATTGTCAGCAGCACATCACGCCACGGTTCAGCGAAGGGGAAATCGGTCACGCGATCCGTCCACTTCACGACCGCCTGGAAGCGCTCGAAGCCGAGAACGCCCGCCTGCGCGAACGCCTTGCCGGTCAAAGCCAGCCAACAGGATAGTGTTTCGCTCGAGGAACAACGCGGTATGCCGTTGCAGGTCACGGCGCGTCGTGCGCATCATTTAAGACGTCGAGCAATCACGCACTTGTTTGGCAGGTGCCCGGCCTTGCCGTGATCCAGAACGCATCCCCGGCTTCGGTTCGCCCGCATCGCGGCAGGTTGGCTTGACTGGGGCAAGATGGAAGAGAAGCAGTGATGCCCAGGATTGAGCTCCTTTCCCCGGCGAACTATAGGCGCATTCCGTGGAAGAACGGTCGCGGCGAACTGGTCGTCATCGATCGGGCAGGCGCGGATAGCTGGGAAAACATGGGCGTCGCTTGGCATTTCGGGCGTACCGCTATCATCGAGGAGGGCCCATTCTCCGACTACACGGGCTACGAGCGGCTTCAGGTGGTGATCCGTGGCTCGGGGCTCGTGCTCGTTGCGTCGGATTGCGAGATCGACCTTCGCCGCGCTTGGCATCCTCAGCGATACGACGGTGGGTTGCCAGTGCATACGCAGTTGGAGCAAGGCCCTGTGGAGGTTGTGAACTTGATTGCCAACCGTGCGCTGTTCGATATCGACATGCGCACGGGCGAAAATGGCGCGGTCATGACTTGCAAGCCAGGGCAACACGTCGTCTATGCACCCGCCCGATTGGCGCATGTCGAAATCAGCGGACACGTTCACGCACTCCCGCAGGATCATGCGCTGCGCGTCAGCGCAGAAGCGGATATCGACGTCGAAGTGCGCGACGGTCCGATTGTCATCGGCTCGATCCTCGGCAAACACTAGACGGCATTCGGCTGGGCAAAGTTTTACTCGTTCCGCATAATAAAAGCCGGATCATCCGACGTCGCGATTTGGTGCACTGCCGCATGCGCAGCGTCGAGAGAACCCTTGAACACCCGGAAGCGATCGTCGACAATAAGTCCGGACTTGATCCAGGCTGAGCGCACGCGCCGCCAGCTCGAGCGCGGGGGACGACGTTGCAGGACAACGTTGCAGAAGTGGCAGACGAGCGCGCAGGCGCCTTGCCGAGCGTCAACGCAAAAGTCGTAAGTCCCGAGTCGGGGCTATCTCCGCCCGTGCTGGCCATCGACAATCTCCACGTTCACTTTGTCACCGAAAACGGCACGGTGCGGGCTGTCGAAGGCCTGAGCTACACCGTCAAGCAGGGCGAGATCGTCGCAATCGTCGGTGAATCCGGGTCGGGAAAATCAGTTTCCGCGCTTGCCGTCATGCAGCTTTTGCCGCCGAATTCAGCCCGCATTATCGACGGTTCCATCCGCTTCGAGGGCCGCGAACTCCTGGGGCTCGACGAGGAGGAGATGCGCCAGATCCGTGGGCGCCACATCTCCATGATTTTTCAAGAGCCCATGACCTCGCTCAACCCGGTGCTGACCATCGGGCTGCAGATCATGGAGCCGCTGACGATGCACCTCGAGATGAGCGAGGCGGCGGCGCGGGCGCGCGCCATCGAACTCCTCACGCTTGTCGGCATCACCGATCCGGAGAGCCGTCTCGCGCAATTCCCGCACCAGCTTTCGGGCGGCATGCGCCAGCGCGTCATGATCGCCATCGGCCTCGCGTGCAATCCCAAGCTGCTGATCGCCGACGAGCCGACGACGGCGCTCGACGTGACCATCCAGGCGCAGATTCTCGAGCTGATGAAGGACCTCTCGCGCCGTCTCGGCGTCGCCGTCGTCATCATCACGCACAATCTCGGGATTGTGGCGCGCTACGCCGATCGCGTGAACGTCATGTATGCCGCGCGGTTGATCGAGACCGGGCCCGCCGAGGCGGTCTTCGCGCGACCCGAACATCCGTATGCGCGCGGTTTGCTTGCGGCCGTGCCGCGACTCGATCGCGGACGCTCTGTGCAACTCGCGACGATCGAGGGTGCGCCGCCGAACCTACTTGACCCGCCTGAAGGATGCCGCTTCCGGCCGCGCTGCCGATACGCGATCGACGCGTGCGAACGCGTACCGCCGGCAGTAGAGACTGAGGCTGGACATTTCGCCGCCTGTCACCGCGCCGGTGAGATCGACACTCTCGAGCGGGCGACGATTAAGGGCGTCGATGCTGCGGCGTCGTCCGATGCGAGGGCCGATGGCGAAGCGATCCTCGACATTCGCCACACGTCGAAGTTTTTTCCCATAGGCGGCGGTTTTCTGCGCGGACCGGCCAAGCTGGTGAAAGCCGTCAACGACGTTTCGCTGCAGATCATGCCGGGCGAAACGCTCGGCTTGGTTGGTGAGTCCGGTTGTGGGAAATCGACGCTTGGCCGTCTCGTGCTGCGCCTCGACGATCCGACAGGCGGCGAAATCGTATTCGAAGGAAAGGACCTCGCACCATTGTCGAGGTCGCAGATGACGGACGTCCGCAAGCGGATGCAGGTCATCTTCCAGGACCCGTACTCGTCGCTCAATCCGCGCATGACCGTCGGCCAGATCATCGGCGAGCCGATGCACGTTCATGAGATCCGGCCGAAAGCAGAGATTCCCGGCCGGGTCGCTGAGCTGCTGCAACTCGTCGGCCTGTTCCCTTACATGGCGCTGCGCTATCCCCACGAGCTATCTGGCGGCCAGCGCCAGCGCGTCGGCATCGCGCGGGCGCTCGCTGTGGAGCCGCGCGTGATCGTCTGCGACGAGGCCGTATCGGCGCTCGACGTGTCGATCCAGGGTCAGGTGATCAACCTGCTCGAGCATCTCCAGCACCAACTCGGCCTGACGTACCTGTTCATCGCCCATGATCTCGCAGTCGTGCGCCACATCTCGCACCGCGTCGCCGTCATGTACCTCGGCCGCATTGTCGAGCTTGCGTCGTCCGACGACCTGTTCGCCGATCCGCGGCATCCCTATACACAGGCGCTGCTCGCCGCTGCCCCGGTTCCCGATCCCGTCATCGAGCGAACGCGACCGCGCACCATCATCACCGGTGAACTGCCCAGTCCGCTGAACCCACCATCGGGATGCGTCTTCCATCCCCGCTGCCCCAAAGCGACTGAGGACTGCAAGAAGGCCGTTCCTGAGACCCGCGAACTCAAGACAGGACATACCGTCGCCTGCATTCACGCCTGACGACTCATACCAAGAGGTGCGGAGCAACCAGCACCCCGGAAAAATCGAACGCCAACCCGGAGGAAACCGACAATGAAGCGCACGACTAGTTTGGCCATAGCCCTGGCTGCGGTAGCGGTGATTGCCGCTCCTGCCGCCGCGCAAACACCGAAGAAAGGCGGCATCCTTCAGTTCGCTTCCGTCGCCGAGCCGCCGACAACCGATTGCCACGGCACAACGACCTTCGCGATGATCCACCCGGTGGTGCCGCAGTACTCGACGCTGCTCAAAGCCATCGGCCCGCACGACAAGACCAAGATCGTGGGTGATCTCGCCGAGTCCTGGGAAGTATCGCCGGACGGCCTGACCTTCACCTTCAAGATGCGGCAGGGCGTCAAGTGGCACGACGGATCGCCGTTCTCGTCGGCCGACATCAAGGCGACTTATGAGCGGATCGTGAACCCGCCGGAAGGTGTCGTCTCTTCGCGTAAAGCGGTCCATCAGGACATCAAGGAGATCACGGCACCCGACGCGAATACGGTGGTCTTCAAGTTGAAGCAGCCCAACGCGTCGATGATCCTGCACTTCGCGTCACCGTTTAACTGCGTCTATAACGCCGCGCTGCTGGCAAAGGATCCCACCTATCCCTCGAAGCAGGTAATGGGGACATTGGTCGGCGACGCGGTTCGAGGACTATTGGGACAAGGGCAAACCCTATCTTGACGGCTACAAGCTTTTCTTCGTGCGCTCGGCCGCTGTAGTCGCCGGCATTCAGGGCGGGCAGTTCGATGCTGAGTTCCGTGGCCGCACGCCACAGGAGCGCGATCAGCTCGTGGCTGCGATGAAGGACAAGGTCACCGTCATGGAAGGCCCATGGGTGACGAACATTCTGCTGTCCTTCAACACCGAGAAGAAGCCGTTCGATGACATCCGCGTGCGTCAGGCGCTGACCATGGCGATCGACCGCTGGGGCGGCTCGGCGAGCCTCGGCAAGGTCTCCTTGATCAAGGACGTCAGTGGCGTGTTCCGGCCCGGTTCGCCGTTCGGACTCCCGGTCGAGGAGTTGAAGAAGATCCCAGGCTTCCAGCCCGACATCGCCAAGGCGCGCGAGGAGGCGAAGCGGCTGCTGAAGGAAGCCGGCGTAACCAACCTCAAGGTCAAGCTGCTCAACCGCACGATCGCCCAGCCGTTCACGCCGGCCGGCATCTATGCCATGGACCAGTGGCGCCGGATCGGCGTCGAATCGGAACATGTCCAGGTCGAGACCAAGCTTTGGTACGACGGCATGGAGACCGGCAACTTCGACGTCTGCGTTCAGAACATCTCCGACTTCACGGATGATCCGAACGCGCAGTTCAATACGCTACTCAGCAAGAAGATTTCGGCCATCGCTTACTCGCGGCACACCGATACCAAGATCGACGACATGTACACGCTTCAGTCAGGCACGGTGGATCCAGCCGCTCGACTGAAGATCGTCAATGAACTCGAGAAGTACGTGCTGACGCAGGCCTACAACATTCCCCTCCTCTGGTATCAGCGCATCGTCGTCAATAACGCGAAGGTCAAGGGCTGGGAGCTGACGCCCAGCCACTTCACCGGCCAGCAACTGACCGACGTCTGGCTCGACGAGTAGCAACGCGCATCTCTCTCTCCCCATTGTCTGCAATGGGGAGAGGGGACGCGGCGCCTCAAACCCAAGCGGGCAACAGACTCCATGATCGGCTATATCCTGAGACGACTGCTGCTCGTCATCCCGACGCTTATCGGCGTCGCCGTCGCGGTATTCTTCTTGATCCGGGTCATGCCCGGCGATGTCGTGACTGTGAAAATGCGTGCCGACGGTATCGCTGTCAGCGAGGACGCGATCATCGCGGAGCGCAAACGCCTCGGTCTCGACAAGTCGATCGCCCATCAGTTCGGTGAATATCTGTGGGGGTTGGCGCACCTCGATCTCGGCAAGTCTCTGTGGACTGGCGAGAAGGTGGTCGATGAGATCTTGCTCCGCTTTCCCGTCTCGCTGCAGATCGCCATCATGGCAACGCTGATCGCGGTGGTCATCGCTATTCCACTCGGGACCATATCCGCGATCTACCGAGACACCTGGATCGACTACACCGTTCGCGTGATTGCCGTCTCCGGGTTAGCAATACCGAGCTTCTGGCTCGGCATGATTATTGTGTTGGTGCTGCTCGGTGTCTTCAATTGGCTGCCGAAAATTGGATACGTCTCGATCTTCGATAATCCGATGGCCAATCTCGCCGCGCTGTTCTGGCCGGCGCTTTCCGTCGGCTATCGCTATGCGGCGGTGGCAACGCGCATGATGCGCTCGGCTCTGCTCGAGGTGATGCGCGAAGACTATATACGTACAGCGCGCGCCAAAGGCGTGTTCCGCCGCATCGTGATGCGCCGCCATGCACTTCGTAACGCCATGCTGCCGGTCGTTACTGTCATCGGCCTCGAGTTCGCGTTCCTCATCGGCGGTCTTGTCGTCACCGAGCAGGTGTTCAACATCAATGGCATCGGCAAGCTGTTCGTCGACGCGACGACGCGCGGCGACTTCACGCTGATCCAAGGCCTCGTGCTGTTGATCGCCGTGAGCTTCATTCTCGTCAATCTCGTGATCGACCTGCTCTACGCATGGCTCGATCCGCGCATTCGCCTGAGCTGAGCAGGGAACCAGAACCATGGCCGACGTGACTTTCACGCCATCAGCAGTGACTCCGGCGCGCCCGCGACGGCCCAACCCGGTGCTGCACTTTATCCGCAAGCAGCCTCTCGGGTTCGTCGGCTTCCTCGTAATCTTGCTCTACTTCGGCATGGCGATCGGCGCCTTCTGGATTTCACCTTTCCATCCCGAGGAGATCGACTTCGCAGCCATGCTCACGGGGCCGAACCACGAGCACATCATGGGCACGGATCAGTACGGTCGCGACGTCTTCTCGCGGCTCGTTTATGGCGCCCGGACGGCCATGGCGGTCGGTATCATATCGGCACTGCTCGGCTGCACGGCGGGTGCTCTGATTGGCGCGACGTCCGGTTATTTCGGCGGGCGCATCGACAACCTCATCCAGCGCATCGTCGACATCATGCTGGCCTTTCCGATTATCATTCTTGCGATGGTCGTCGTCGCGGTGCTGGGCAAGCGGTTGGTCTTCGGAGTCGACGTCAATCTGATCATTGCCATCGCGCTGCCGATGGTGCCGAAGATGGCGCGCATTGCGCGAGCTTCGACGCTGTCGATTGCCCAGATGCCGTACATCGACGCCGCCCGCGCCGCCGGCTATAGCCACGCTCGCATCGTGCTCCGCCATATCGTGCCCAATATCGCCGCGCCCTACCTCGTCATGGTGACGGCGTTCATCGCCCAGGCGATCCTGCTCGAGGCGAGCCTCTCGTTCCTCGGCCTTGGCGTTACCGAGCCGACGCCGGCGTGGGGTCTGATGCTCTCCGGCGCGTCCGCCGACTTCTACAAGGCGGCGCCTTGGATGATCCTGTTCCCCGGCCTTGCAATCACGCTCGCCGTGTTCGCGTTCAATCTTTTCGGCGATAGCCTGCGTGACTGGCTCGACCCGAAGATGAAGGGCTAGGATATCGGCAACATACAGTGGCCGCCGACCGGGCATCCTGATCCCGCATTGCGTCCCCGCGTCATCGCACTCCCTTCAACAACGCGTCGGGCAACCAAGTGACGAAGTCAGGAAAGATCACGATCAACGCCACGACGCAGAGCTGCAGACCGATGAATGGCCAGATCCCAGTGTACATGTGCCGGAGCGTGATTTCGGGCGGAGCAATGCCGCGCAGATAGAAGATCGATGGCGCCATGGGCGGGGTTAGATAACCCGTCTGCAGCATCACCAGGAACAGGACACAGAACCATTCCTTGTTGAAGCCGGCCGCGACCACCAACGGCGCCGTGATCGGAATGACCATCAG
>LNEA01000188.1 GCA_001464855.1 Rhizobiales bacterium Ga0077530 | reverse complement strand
ATGTGCGTGCCGACGTGCGTCGTCAGTTCCATGCGCTCTAGGTTCGAGCCTGCGTCGTTGGTGGCACCCATCGCCCGGCGACGGCGGACGCTGCCGCGCGACGTCGGCCCCATCTGCATGAGGTAGGGCGTTTGGTTGGGTGCCATGCGTGGCGCGCCGACCTCGATCGTATGGCTGAGGTCAATGATCCGCCCGGTCTCGACCCTTCGCAGGGCTGCAAGCGTACGCTCGGGCGTCAGAAAGTGGCTGGCGCCGAGCTGATTGCCCTTGCCCCAGCGCCCATGATCGTGAATGCAGTTGGTCATCGCCTCCCCCGTCCCGTTGCGTACCCGCGCTTTGGCGCCGGCCCTGTTGCGGCTATGATGGCGCCGGTTCACGGTTTCAGCAATCGCGCGCAGCCGTACCCTGGAGTGCAAGGAATGATTGTCGCCGTCGTGCAGATACCGATGCCGCGCCGGCCGCGCGAGGCAGCGATCGCCGCGCAGACGAAGTCGGCGCCGACGTTCCGCGCACTTGCAGACAAGGGGCTCCTGCGTAAGGACTTTCTCAACGGCGAAGCCGGCGGCGGCGGGGTCTACTATTGGACGTCGCGGGAGGCCGCCGAGGCGTGGTACACGCCGGCGTGGCGCGCCAAGGCCAAGGAAACCTTCGGCGCCGAGCCGATCATCACCTATTACGAGACCTACGTGACCGTCGACAACATCAAGGGCGAAACCATCGTCCGCGAGCACGATTGACCCGGATCGGCATCGGAATGACGCTGCAACGGCGCGTGCTGCTCTGGATGTGTGTGCTCGTGGCCGTGAACCAGTTCGGGTTCGGGGCGATGGTGCCGTCGGTACCGCTCTACGCGCAATCGTTCGGCGTGCCCGCGTCCGCGATCGGATTGGCAATCGCCGCTTACGGCCTCGCCCGGTTCATGTCGGCCCTTCCCGCGGGAAAACTTTCCGACATCCTCGGGCGCCGTCAGAGTCTCGCCATCGGCGGTCTCATTTCCGCGATCGGCAATCTGTGGTGCGCGTGGGCGACCAGCTATCCTGAGTTCATCATCGCGCGCTTCGTCGCAGGTTTCGGCGCCGGACTCGTTCTGACGACCGGCAACATCGTGCTCGC
>LNEA01000187.1 GCA_001464855.1 Rhizobiales bacterium Ga0077530 | reverse complement strand
ACCGACTGGATGAAGAACGGCGGCTTGATGATGCCACGGTCGGCGAAGTGGCGCAGCGTGTAGAGGTGGCCGATGTCGTAGCACTCGACCTCGAAGCGGGATCCATTGGCGGCGCAGGTCGTCAGGATGTACTCGATATCGGCGAAGGTGTTCTTGAAGAAGCCAGCGCGCGAGCCTTCGAGATACTCCTTTTCCCAAGCGTGCTTGAACTCCTTCTGGCGCTCCAGCATCGGGAACAGGCCGAAGTTCATCGTGCCCATGTTGAGCGACGCCACTTCGGGCTTGAAAGTCGCAGCCGGGCGCACGCGCTCCTCGATGGTCATCGTCATCGCGCCGCCGGTCGTGATGTTGACGACGCAATTCGAGCGCTGCTTGATGACCTTTAGAAACGGCGCGAACGCCTCGGTGGATTGATCGGGCTTGCCATCCGTCGGGTTGCGCGCGTGGAGATGAACGACCGCCGCGCCGGCTTCGGCGGCCCCGATCGCGGCATCCGCAATCTCTTGCGCCGTGATCGGCAGATGCGGTGACATCGACGGCGTGTGAATCGAGCCAGTGACGGCGCAGGTGATAATGACTTTGCGAGATGACTTGGCCATGGGGGCGTTTCCGATTTTTTGTTTTGAGTGTGAGCGCAACGATCTCAGGTG
>LNEA01000186.1 GCA_001464855.1 Rhizobiales bacterium Ga0077530 | reverse complement strand
TTGCACTTCTCCAGCATGTAAGAGAAATCCTCCGACGCCATGATCAGCCCGCGATTGCGCTCGACGTCGGCCGGTCCGACCAGTTCGGCCGCGCGATCCGCGATGAATTGCGCTTCCGCGTCATTGTTGACGAGCGGTGCGAATTTGACGTCGAAATTCACCGTTGCCGTGGCACCGAACGCGGCGACGGTGCCGGCCACCGTCCGCCGCATCGCCGCTTCGATCTGAGCCATGACGTCCTTGCTGAAGGTGCGCGCAGTGCCTTTGATATTCGCCGTTTGCGGAATGACGTTATAAGCGTCGCCGCTCTTGATCGCGGTGCAGCTCACGACTGCGGTCGCGGTCGGCGTAATATTGCGCGAGACGATCGCCTGCAGGGAGGTGACGACGTGGCTCGCGACGAGCACCGCGTCGACCGACTCTTCGGGCCGCGCGCCGTGAGACCCACGCCCGGTGATGTCGATGTCGAAGAACGCGCCGCCCGCCATCATCGAACCTGGGCGGATCGCGAACTTGCCGACCGGCAGGCCCGGCGTGTTGTGCATCCCGAATACGCTGTCACATGGGAAGCGCTCGAACAGGCGATCCTCAAGCATCGCCAGCGCGCCGCCGATGCCTTCCTCGGCCGGCTGGAAGATGAAATAGACGGTGCCGTCGAAGCGCTTCGTTTCGGCGAGATAGCGCGCGGCGCCGAGCAGCATCGTCGTATGCCCGTCGTGGCCACAGGCGTGCATCACACCGGGCTTCGTCGACTTGTAGGGGACGTCGACGATTTCCTCGATCGGCAGCGCGTCCATGTCGCAGCGCAGCCCGATCGTTGGGCCGTTGCCCGTCTGCAGGACACCCACGACGCCCGTCTTGCCGACGTTGCGATGGACGGTGATGCCGAATTCGGTGAGCTTCTTCGCGACGAAATCGCTGGTGCGATGCTCGTCGAAACCAAGCTCGGGGTGGGCATGAATATCGCGCCGCCACACGGTGAGATCGTCGTGATAGGCCTTGATCTTATCGGGAATATTCATCGACCACTCTCACTCTCGCGCTGACGGCTCCGACGCTACTTTACGGGCTCGCCGTCCATTGGCAAGGGTGGGCGCCGCGATACGGCCGCGCGATCAGTGACCGGACCTCCCCGTCGATCGCAGTTCGGCGATTTCCGTCCGCAATGCCGAGATTTCCTTCATCAGCGCCTCGTGCTGGGCGTTCTGGCGGATCGCATCCGCATGCACGGTCGCGGCATCCTTGTGCAGCAACTCGGTATCGGCCCTAGCGGCTTCCTCCATCGCATTCACGATGATCGCGATGAAGAGGTTGAGGACCGCAAAGGTAACCATGAGGATGAAGGGAATGAAGAACAACCACGCGTAGGGGTACACCTTCATGATCGGCCGCACGGCACCATCGGCCCAGTTCTCGAGCGTCATGATCTGGAACAAGGTGAACAGCGACCGCGCGAAGCTTCGTCGACATCACCGCGCAGATGTAGAAGATGATCGCCAGCAGCGCGATCACGGCACCGAGCGACGGCACCGCGTGCAGCAGCGCCTCGACGACGCGGCGCATCGCCGGCACGACCGAGATGATGCGCAATGCCCGAAGGATGCGCAGCGCCCGCATGACGGACAGACCGCCGCTCACTGGCAGCAATGCGATCGCGACGATCGTGAAATCAAAAATGTTCCAAGGGTCTTTGAAGTAGGCGAGGCGGTAGACGAGCAGCTTGGCCGCAATCTCCAAAAAGAAGACAACGAGCGCGACGTGGTCGACAACCGTCAGGAAGCCACCGATGGAGCCATTGACCGACGGTATCGTTTCGAGTCCCAGCCCGATCGCGTTGACGACGATGACGGCAATAATGAAGCGCTGAAACCACCCCGCCTCCACAGTCGCGCGCAAGCCGGCGCGCCACGGCGCGTCACCTGCGTGATCTTGGGTCGATGGCACGGTCACCCCCTACGGATCGTTCAAAAAGCGGCGCAACATCCTCTGCCAGCCCGCCTTTGGCAAGGCCGATCGATGGCGCGGAAGTGACCGAACGCGATCAGTTGATGATCTCGCTCGCCTTCAAGCTATCATGTCGGCCAACGAAGTGGTGGCGGGGCGGCCATGACCAACAGCAGCGATAGCGAACCGGAAACGCTACAAAGGCGCGCGACAGCATTCGCCATGCTCAAGCAAGGACTGGGGCGGGCCTTCGGCGATATCATCGGCGGTGCCGGCAATATCATTGCGCCGGCTGTTTGCCTCGGATGTCATGCGCGCATTTCATCCCACGACGCACTCTGCGCTGCCTGTTGGCAGCAGGTCTCCTTCATCAC
>LNEA01000185.1 GCA_001464855.1 Rhizobiales bacterium Ga0077530 | reverse complement strand
TCGCCGGGCGACGCGCCACGACGGCAGTCGCGGAGAGCGGATCGGCCAGCAGCAGCGATGGACATCTTCCACGGCTATGATCACGTGCCGCCCGGCGCTCGGGGCGCAGCGGTCGCGATCGGCAACTTCGACGGCGTCCACAAGGGGCACCAGGCGCTC
This sequence comes from Rhizobiales bacterium Ga0077530, assembly GCA_001464855.1. Taxonomy (GTDB): domain Bacteria; phylum Pseudomonadota; class Alphaproteobacteria; order Rhizobiales; family Hyphomicrobiaceae. Next base: position 3,685 of record LNEA01000185.1, on the reverse strand, counting down.
ATCGCGCGTGCGGGCGACGCGGCGCGAGGCCTTGGCGTGCGCACCGCCGCGCTGGTTTTCGAGCCGCATCCGCGCGAATTTTTCCAACCGGCGCGGCCGCTCTTTCGGCTGACACCGCTGCCGCAGAAACTGATCCTGCTTGAATCCTACGGCGTCAACTTGACGTACGTCATTACCTTCGAGCAGGAACTCGCCTCGATGTCGGCGGAGACGTTCGTCGAGCGCGTGCTCGTGGCCGGACTGGGCGTTAAGCACGTCGTGATCGGGCACAATTTCCTGTTCGGGCGGAGCCGGACGGGCAATGCCGGACAGATGTCGGACCTCGGTCGCGCTTTCGGGTTCGGGGTGTCGGTCGTCCCGCCGGTCGGAGAGGGCGGCGAGCTTTATTCGTCGAGCGCGGTACGCGCGGAACTGGCGCAAGGCGATATCACGGGAGCTACCCAGATGTTGGGACATCGCTGGAAGGTCGAGGGTGTCGTTCAGGGCGGCGCGCGACGCGGCACCGGGCTCGGATATCCGACGGCGAACATCGCCCTCGGCAAGGGCGCGACCCTCGCCCACGGCATCTACGCGGTTCATGTCGGCGTCGACGGCGCGCGCCACCAGGGCGCGGCATATCTCGGCACACGCCCGACCTTCGATGACGGATCGCCGGTCCTGGAGGTCTTCCTGTTCGACTTCGACGACGACCTCTACGGACGCACGATCGAGGTCGAGTTCGTCGAGTTTCTGCGCGGCGATCGGAAGTTCGATGGCCCCGACGCCCTCAAGGCTCAGATGGATGTCGACTGTGCCCGCGCCCGCGAGATCCTCGCCGCGGATAGCGCCGCCTGAACGTCGCCGGCAGCAGCAGCGGTTAACGCCCGATTCGGGACGCGGCATCGCAATGTCCGCCGGCAGTGTCAGAACCGGACGATTTGTTTACCGTCCGCCATCGTAGACGCGGAACAGGCGGCGGCGCGAACGGACGATGCGCGAGAGCGTGAAATCCTGCTTGAACGGGCTCGGCTGGACCATGCGTTCGGCCACCACATGCGGCCGGCCATCGGGCCAGACAATGCCTCGGTTGACCACGCGTCCAGGCAGCAATGGTTCACTGCCGAGCCAGGGTTCGTGATTGCACGTCGAGAAGGCGCCGAGCAGTCGCGTGATCCGTTCTTCGGTATGAACGAGTGGCAGCAAGATTATTTCGAAGCGGGCTGAGCGTCCGGTGGCGGTGGGCATATCGACGGTAATGACCCCAACGCCCCCTTTCTCCGTGATGGAGTCGAAAAAACACCCGAAATCCCGGGCATCTTCGATATCGAACAGAGCACTGAAGTCGCGCCCGCGCAGCTCCGATCCGAGCTTTTCGCCGACCCGAGTTCCGGCGAGACGGAAACGATGTCCCTCGCCGGCTTCACATTCGACAACGAATGTCTCAGCCAAAATCCCGGCGAAGCGCGCAGGCTCGACCTCGAACCGTCGCGGCGCCATCCGGGTGCCACGAATTTCGTTCCAATATTTGAACAGAAGCTGGCTGGTAGTATTCTGCATTCCTGGTCCCTGACCGGCCGGAGGGTTTCCCCACCACTGAGGCATATGCGGTCGACGGGATGCGTCATCCTGTCCGCCCGAAAGCGGAACAGGTGCGCGCCATATGGACTGCACAGGGCCTAATCAGCAGCTTTCGTGCCAGTTAACGATCGTGCCAATTGTGGGCTGACGAATTGGTTGCCTGCGACGCGCCGCAAGGCTACGTGCAGTGCCTGATCAGAACTGGGGACCTCCTTGACCCGTGAGCCCATTCTCAACGTGCCAGCCGCTGTGGTGGCCGTACTGGTATTGCTGGCGGCGGTGCACGGCGGCCTCGCGCTGCTTCCCGAAGACGCCGATGAGTATATGGTCTGGGCACTGGCGTTCGTCCCTGCACGCTACGTTCCGGTCGCCGTCGAGATCCCCGGCGGGCCTATCGCGGCGTGGACATCGTTCGTAACCCACCAGTTCGTCCACGGTGACATCACTCACCTGCTGATCAACTGCGCATGGTTACTGGTCTTCGGCAGCGCTGTGGCCCAGCGCATCGGCGCCGTCCGCTTTCTCGTCTTCGGTCTCGTATGCGGCATCGCCGGCGCATTGACGTTCATGTTTGTGCGATGGGGGCAGACAGTGCCGATGGTCGGGGCGTCAGGGGCGATCTCCGGCCTGATGGCGGCAGGCTTCCGGCTGCTCCTGCCGGCGATCGACAATGGCGAGATCCATGAGATGCGTGATTCACCCCGGTCGGTCCGGCTGGCGACGCTCAGCGAGTGTCTTCGAAGCCGCCGCGTGATGCTGGCGGTGATTGCGTTCATCGTCGTGAATTTTGTGATTGCTGGCGCGGCCCCTCTGTTCACCGACGCCGCCGGCATCGCGTGGGAGGCACACATTGGCGGTTTCGCGGCCGGGTTTCTGCTGCTCGGCGCTTTCGATGCGGCGGCCCCAGTCGAGTTGGAGCCGCCACGGCCCTAAAGCGCGACCCGCCGAAAAGCAACGTCCGGCGCACGTGACCATCGAATTACACAGCGTTCGGCAGCGCTGTCGCTAGGGCCTGAGACCGACTATATTTTTTTCCGCAGGCTGTCGCGGGCTTGCGCCGGGGCGCCATCCACCCGACATCTTGAGGGTCAACCAAGGGAGCGCACGTCACATGGCATTGAACCCCGAAGAGCGGCAGGCAATCACAGGTCTGTTCGACCAGCTGCGGGAGAACGGCTTGGCGGAAAAAGATTCGGAGGCCGAAGCGCTGATCAATCAGCTCATCCGGCGGACCCCCGATAGCGCCTACATGCTCGTACAATCGGTGCTCATTCAGCAGCAGCAGATCGACGAGTACGAAACCTACATGGATCAGCAGGAAGCGCGGATCAAGGAACTCGACGAGCAGCTCAATGGCGCCCGTGCGCCACAGCAGAGCAGCTCGGGCGGCTTTCTTGGTGGCGCGCGGCGTGGCGTAGCTCCGGGCCCTCGCGAGTCCTATCAGGATGACCGCGGCAGCGGGATGCCGTCGATCGGATCGCGTAGTGGTCCCGGCCGCTACGATGCGTCGGCCGGTCGAGCCCCGGAACAGCCGTGGCGCGGACGCGAGCCGTCCTACGCGGCTGGCTCAGGCCCAGGCCCGGGTAGTACACCGCCGGCCCAGCAGCCTCCCCAGCAGGGCGGCGGTGGGGGCTTCCTGAGGACCGCGGCCGCCATGGCTGCCGGTGTCGCGGGTGGCGCTCTGCTGAGCAACTCGCTGGGCGGTATGTTTGGCGGCAGCAAGGGTGGCGAGGCGCAGGCCGGACAGAACGGCAGCAGCTCGACAAGGTCCGAAGAGTCGTCGCGTCATAGCGATTCCGACAATGATCCTGGCAACTACGACAGCAACGTCCACGATGCAGGCGTCGAAGAAGGCGACTGGGGTGGCGGTGACGGCGATTCCGATCTCGACATCTGAGGTCACCTGCGAAAACGCGTGATCGATAAGCACGTCCGGACCGATCCGGACGTGCTTTTTTCTGCGTAAGGGCTGCTGTTAGGCGTTGTTGTTTGCCAATGCGCCACGGGCGTCAGCACGGATGCGCTCGACCATGGAATTGAGGCCGTTCGAACGCTGCGCGGTCAAATGATCGCTGAGCCCGAGTTCGGCGAAAACAGCTCGAGCGTCCGTATCGAGCACGTCGCGCGC
>LNEA01000184.1 GCA_001464855.1 Rhizobiales bacterium Ga0077530 | reverse complement strand
ACTTGGCTCGCACAGCCGCGCACTTTGTTGCTGTCGGTGCGATGCGCCTCGTCGAACGCGGGCATCATGCGACCGAGCTCGATCACGTACCGGTATTTGTCCTCCCAATCGTCGAGAAGGGCGAAGTCGGCGCGGATGTCGTCGAGCGTCATGATACTCCAAGGCGTTTGGGCGCGGTGGCAGAGCCCTCCAGGCGGCTCGTCTTCCGACAGGTGGTGCGTGGTCCGGTCGATGCAATAGCAGATCGGTTCAACAACTTCAGCAAGCGCGGGCGCTCGGAACGACTTAGCCGAAATCGACTGCAAACGCACCAAACGTAGCCAGCCTAACGTCCCCCGCGGGAACTTTTTAGGACGGACACCGTTCAGACCGAAAGCGGCAGATGCCCGCGGCGAAGGTCGCGGATGCGGATGTCATCCGTATCTCACGTCATGCGAAATACGCCACGCAACTGCCGCGATTCCGTGGCCTGATGGTTTCATCGAGGTTACTCTATTCGCTCGAGGATACTTCGACATGCGAGACGAGACGTCACACGAACTGGGATCGTCGGCTCTCCACATGCTTCATCGGGCCAGTCAGGCCGCTGATGAGATGTTTGCCAACGAGACGACGGGCGCCGATCTGACACCGCGGCAGTTCGCTGTGCTCGCTGCGCTCGAATTGCTAGAGAGCGCCAGCCAGACACAGATCGTCGACCTTACCGGGATCGATCGCTCGACGCTTGCCGACATCGTCAAGCGCTTGGTCAAGCGCGGGCTGCTCAACCGTCGGCGGTCGCGTTCCGACGCGCGCGCCTATGTCGTTCGGCTGACACCCGAGGGGCGCAGTGTGCTTATCGCCACCAAACCAGCGGCGCTTCGTGTCGAGGAACGATTGATGGAGCACTTGCCTCACGCACGGCGCACAGAATTGATCGCAGCGCTCGAGGCCATCATCGGCCGGCTCGGCGCGCCCGCGTCGTCTAAGGCGGCCTGAACCTCCAACTCTCTCAGCGAATCACCGAATCCCCTGCAGTTCGGAAGACCGGCGTTTTGATGCCAGGCAGTCCTTGAGGCAGCGCTGCAGATCAGCGTCGCAGCGCGGGGCGCCCCTGGTGGAAATCCTGCATTGGTTGTGCCGCTGACGGCACAGGCTTGCGCACGAGGCTTCAGCAACGACCATGGGACTTTGCGACATCGCCGGCGAACGCTCGCCGTGCCCGTCGAAGCTTGCGCCAGAAGCTGACGCCGACGCTGCCAGGAGCGGCAGGATCAGAAGCAGTCCGGAGATCACTGCAGCGCGTCGCATCATGCCTCTTCGTCTCTCGCCGTGATGAACCTGGAAGGTCAGGCATCAAAATCTTCAATGCAAATGGTGTGTCCAAAGCCGTTCGAATACCTGCGCACACGCGAGATCGCACTCTTCCGACGCGACGTATCGCGCAGGCACGCCGATTGCGCTTCACCCGCTATGGTACGCAGCGGCGTTCGCTTCCGACGTCGCGCCCGTCCGCCTCTGACTACATGAAAATGCCGCCCACAGCCCTTGCATCAATAGTCGGCGACCCATGAATGCGACCTGAACCAAAGCCGCCGGGGAAACGCGAAGCAAACGAAGGCGGATGGAGCGACGATCCGCGGTGCACACCCTTTCGAAAGAAGGGGGGTTGCGGAACAACCCTGGAACATCTATGGTGTTCTCGGTTTGTACAACATGGTCGCTTGTCAGCCCCGTAGAGACGGCGAGCTTTCACCGCGGAACATGTCTGGGACGTTTCATCGAGAAGATTGGCGCGGCATCGCATTGTTCGGTGGCGCCATCGGCAAGGGAATGGAGAGACCATGCTGACCGCGAAGCAGAAAGAACTGCTCCTGCTCATTCATCATCGGGTCCAAGAGACAGGTGTCCCGCCGTCCTTCGAGGAGATGAAGGAAGCGCTCGATCTGAAATCGAAGTCGGGTATTCACCGGCTGATTACGGCGCTCGAGGAGCGAGGCTTTCTGAGACGGCTGCCGCATCGGGCCCGGGCGCTAGAAATCGTCAAGCTCCCTGACGCCCTACAGGACGATCCGCCGGGCACTCAGCGGGCCGCCTTCCGGCCCCAGGTCATCGAAGGCGGACTGGATCGGCCGGCACCGTCCGTGGCGCCGCCAGCGGCGACTTTGGCCAGTGGCACCAGCATCCCCATGATGGGTCGCATCGCAGCGGGCGTGCCGATCAGTGCCATTCAGGATCACAGCCAGGATGTGATGTGCCCGCCCGACCTGATCGGCTCCGGCGAGCACTTCGCTCTTGAAGTCGTCGGCGATTCGATGATCGATGCGGGAATTCACGACGGCGACGTCGTCATCATCAAGCGCACCGACACCGCGAGCAATGGCGAGATCGTCGTCGCGCTCGTCGAGAAGGAGGAAGCGACCCTCAAGCGCCTGCGGAAGCAGGGCGGCACCGTTGCCCTCGAGGCCGCCAATCCGAATTACGAGACACGCCACTTCGGGCCGGACCAGGTCGAGGTCCAGGGCCGTCTGGTGGGCTTGATCCGGCGCTATTGAGCGCGCAAGCTAGCGCGGGAAGCAATCTGCCGGGAACATGCGTCATGAGTGATCTGCCGACGTCGGTGCGTATCAACGAGGAAGGCCCCCGCGAGGGTTTTCAGATCGAGAAGGGGCCGATTTCGACGGAGCGAAAGATCGCGCTCATCGATAGCCTCTCACAGACCGGCCTCAAGCAGATCCAGTGCGTTTCCTTCGTCAATCCGAAGAACGTCCCGGGTTGGGCCGACGCCGAGGCCGTTACCGCCGGCTTCACCAAACGTGAGGGCGTCACTTACACGTGTCTCTGGCTCAACGACCAGGGTTTCAAGCGGGCGATGTCGTCGGGCCGCTACGACATGGCCGGGCGCATATCGCTCACCGCCTCCGAAACCTTCGTCAAGCGCAACCAGAACCGCACGCTGAAAGAGAATTACGACGCTCAAACGGCCTCGATTGCGCTCTATAAGGCGCACGGTCTTGCGATCGAGAAGGCGTCGATCATGGCCGCATTCGGCTGCAACTTCGAAGGCGACATGCCGAGCGAGCGGCTGACCGGTGTCGTCGCGCAGATCTTCGAAATCGCCGCCGCCAATGACGTGCGAATCAAGTCACTGTCGCTTGCCGATACGATGGCGTGGGCGACACCCGCCACCATCAAGCGACTCGTTGGCGCGGTACGGGAGCGGTGGCCCGACCTCCATCTGTCACTCCACCTTCACGATACTCGCGGCATGGGCATCGCCAATGCCTACGCCGGCCTGGAGATGGGCGTCGCGACCTACGATGCTGCTGTCGCCGGCCTCGGCGGCTGCCCGTTCGCGGCCCACAAGAGTGCCGCTGGCAACGTCTGCACCGAGGATCTCGTGTTCATGTGTGAGGAAATGGGCATTGCGACGGGCGTCGACTTGGCGCGCCTCGTCGAGACCGCGGCCCTAGCCGAGGACATCGTCGGGCACCCGCTGCCCGGCTCCGTCAAGGGTGGCGGCACGCTTGGGCGGCTCAGGGCCCAGATCCGCGCCGCCAAAGCGGCATAGCGGGCGCGCTTCTGCGACCATCCTGCACTATTCCTGCAATCGGAACGGCCATGCGCCAGCAGTATTGCCGCACGAGACGATAAGGTCCAAAGTGCGCCTCGAATGGCCGTCGCTCGCGAACAGCGCCGTCGTGGCCGCCATAACCACAATCCGCACCCAGAGAAGGCGGCGATGACCCCGATCTCAACACTACAGAAGACTGCCGAGGCCTTGATGGAAAAGGCCGCGATCGAGATCCCCGATGACTACCTCGGGGGCCTGCGTCAATGCGCCAACACCGAAAAGGGCGATCTCTCTTCCTTCGTCATCCAGGCGATGCTTGAGAACTACGAGGCCGCGAAGGAAGACCGCCGCGCGATGTGCGGCGATACGGGCGTTCCGCGCTGGTACGTGAAGTTCGGCAACGACGCCCGCGTCGAAGGCGGCCCCGTCGCGCTCGAGGCGGCGCTGCGGCGCGCCACTGCCAACGCCACGCGCTCTATCCCGCTGCGCCCAAATCGCGTGCACCCGCTTTGGCGCACCGACCACGACAACAACTGCGGCATCGGTGCGCCCGAAATCGAATACTCGTTCCATCCCGAGGGCGATTGGATCGACCTCACCACCGTTCACAAGGGCGGGCTGTTCGGCTCCGACTACCGGATGCTCTTTCCCGGTGACGGCATCGACGGCATCAAACGCTTTTACCTCGATACGCTGATCGCGTTCGGCAAGCGCGGCCTCGCCTGCCAGCCGGCGATCGTCGGCGTCGGCCTCGGCGGCTCGAAGGACATCTCCGTGGTCCTCGGCAAGCAGGCCGCGTGCCTGCGTACCGTCGGCGACCGCAATCCCGACCCCAAGATCGCTGCGCTCGAAGCCGAACTCAAGGACATCGGCAACTCGATCGGCATGGGCGCGATGGGTTTCATGGGGTCGAGCATGGTCGTCGACTGCCACATCGAGGTCGGCTACTGCCACACCGGCGGTATGCCGATGAGCGTGCACATGTTCTGCCTCTCGTCCCGTCGCGCCACCGCGCGCATTTTCCCCGACGGCCGCGCCGAATTCCGCACCGATCCGCTCTGGTTCACCGACTACATGCGTCGCACCGGCGTCGAATGGGATGGCGCTGCAGTGGAGCATCCGCAGGCAGCCGAATAATTTTTGCCGCGGTCGGCGACGCCTTCGGCTACCGCCGCCGCGGAACTGCCTCTCCGGTTGGAGATCTTGCGTCGCGGCCTTCGGCCGCCACTGCGTCCGCCCGAGGTATTTGGCGACCGTCGCTTTATTGTCAGGGAGTGGCCGAAGGCCACAAGGTTGTCCACCAACCGGCGAGGCAGCACCGCCGCGCGTGTAGGCGAAGCCGTACACGTCGGCGGCTACAAAAAGTCAAGCGACCGCGGCCGTTATTGAGTCCCCACAACCGTCGTCGCGCAGGACGCGCGGCCCTTGCGCGGCGCGCGGACGACGACGATGCCACGGCTGTCAGGCGCCGCGACGCGCGATGGATCGAAGTTCGGCGCGCTCCCGATTCCGAACAGGTTGAGCAGCGTGGCGCGCGACGGCTCGATCACGAGAGTTACTGTGGGCTGGCGCAGGCTCGCGGCCGCAATGGCGTAGTAATTGTCGCCGAGCGGCGAGTAGATGGCGAGGCTCCAGCCGGGCTCAGCCAACGTCGCATTGACGGTCAGCGTCCCGGCGGCGAGATCGAACGGGCACACGGCCATCTGCAATCCGGGGTCGTTGAACGGCAGGAGTTCGCCACCGGGCGCCACGGGCGGAAGAACGCGCATCTCGTTGACTGGCAGGCCCTCGGCCAAGCGCTCATAGCCGGTAACCGGGCTCATGTAGGGGATCGCGAGCGTCGATGTGATGTGCACGATGCCGGCGCTGACGAGCGCCACGAGCAGCGCATGAAGGCTGAGCCGAGGGAGACGCCATCCACGCTTCGCCGCGCCATCTGCCGCCCTCAGCATGCGACCCTCTTGATCTCCGGAAGGCGCACCTGATTGTCTTCGTCGGCGGGAGCGGTACTGTCGTGGGGATCTTCCGCTTGGAGAACCAGCGTAAGTCGGCCGGCGCCACCCGTCGGCAGCCAATTGCCCGGCCGCGCCGAGCGAGCCAGATGGATGACGATACGGCCGGACGGCGCGCGAAGTGCGGTATCGGAGCTGAAAGAATGGCGGGCGGCGTCGTTGCGGATCAGCTTACCGCGAGCATCGAACACCGCGACACTCCACCAGCCACGGCTCGGCTCGCTCCCTTCGACCTGATACTCGCACGACGAGTGCAGCGGCTGACCGTCGCTGTCGATGCTGGCATGATAGCGGGCCATCATGGCCGTCGATACGGG
>LNEA01000183.1 GCA_001464855.1 Rhizobiales bacterium Ga0077530 | reverse complement strand
ATCTTGCCGACCAAGACGTTCTCGGCGTGCCCCGACCTCGATGTGATCTGTATTCCTGGTGGCCCCGGAATGAACGAGCTTCTCGAGGACGAGGAAGTGCTGTCGTTCGTGCGGCATCAGGGCGCGACCGCGCGGTACGTGACTTCGGTGTGCACAGGTGCGCTGGTGCTCGGTGCGGCAGGCTTGCTTCAAGGCTACAAGGCCGCGACACACTGGGCGTCGATGCCGTTTCTCGAGGCGTTCGGCGCCACGGCCGTCAATACGCGCGTATGCATTGATCGCAATCGCATCACTGGCGGCGGCGTCACTGCCGGCATCGACTTTGGTCTGCTGCTGGCGGAAGCGCTTTCCGATCGCATGACGGCGGAAAAAATCCAGCTCTATATGGAATACAATCCTCAGCCGCCTTTTGCCGCGGGCTCGCCGGACACCGCCCCTCCCGCCGTCGTCAGCGAGTTCCGATCGTACGTCGCGGGCATGCTCCAGCGACGCGGAGAAGCGGTGGCGCGCGCGGCCCAAAAGCTATCGGCGCCCGCTTGAGCGCGATGTGCAAACGGCAGGAAATGCGTGGAGCGCCGGAAGGGATGCAACCGGTCAACGCTGTATGATCGCAGCGCGCCCTTGTCGTACAGGCAAGCGAAGAAGCTAAGTCTGCGGGGCCGGGCGATGCTTCTTCTTATGAGCATGTTTGGACGCCGAAGGGTGCGCACCGCGTGACTTTGGCGGTCCGTCGTGGGGCTTAGTGCCCTTTGTGTGCGCCCGCCGTGCATCGCCCTTGCCGTGGGAATGACCACCGGCTTCATTTTTGTTTCGATCCCGCCAGGGCCTCGTCGTCAGGGGGATCGTTTCGGGATCCGGAGAGGCTCCGGCCTGAGCTTCGTTGTCTCTCCGCGGCCTTGCCGCGTGGCGCGGCTTGCCTCGCGTGCCAGCGTCGTCTCCCATGGATGAGCCGATGCGCGAGATGCGTCCCTCGTTGGGCTTCATCGACCGCGCAGCATCCGCAAATTTGTCTGCAAACTCCGCGGCGATCTGAAAGCGCGTGTCGCGATCAAAAATCTTGATGGCGCCGATCTCGGACTTGGTCACCTCGCCGGCGCGGCAGAGAAGCGGAAGCAGCCATCGGGGGTCCGCATTGCGCTCACGCCCAATATCAACCCGAAACCACACCATCTCGCGGCCGTGATCCCGCAGAGGGCGCGGAGGACGACTGTCGCGCGAGCTGGGATCTCGATCCTGCGGTGTATGAGGGCGATCTCGCTTGTAGTCCCCGCGCTCCCGCTCTCGCGGTGCTCGTTCACGGCCCTGCTCCCGTGTTTCCCGCATGCGCTCTCCGCGCCGCTGCGGCGGGCCGGTATCGGCGGCCAAGTCTTCCGGTGCGGGAAGTTGGGCACGGTGGATGCGGACCAGGGCGAGGGCGATTTCGTCTGCTGTGCGCCCGGCCTGAAGGTCTTGGACCAGCTTAGTGTCCTCCTCAGTCGCGGGATCGGTGAATAGCGAGCTGGCGAGAAACCGCTCCTGATCGCGCGCGTGGATCTCCTCAGCCGTCGGTGCCGGTTCCCATGTCACCTTGAGCTTGGCGCCGGCCAGAAGCGCATCCGCCTTGCGCCGGCGGCTGAAGGGCACGATCAGCACGCACAAGCCCTTGTTGCCGGCCCGACCCGTGCGGCCCGAGCGATGAAGAAGCGTCTCGGCATCGTTGGGGAGGTCGGCGTGAATGACAAGCGCGAGCGCCGGCAGGTCCAAGCCGCGTGCCGCGACATCCGTTGCGACGAGAACGCGGGCTCGGCCATCACGCAGAGCCTGTAGCGCGTGCGTGCGCTCACTCTGGGTCAGCTCGCCCGACAGCGCGACGGCGGAGAAACCTCGCTCCACCAGGCGCGCGTGTGTCCGCTTCACGGCTTCCCGCGTCGAGCAGAACACGAGCGCTGCGCTTGCCTCCTGCATGCGCAGCACGTTGACGACGGCATTCTCGGTGTCGCCTGGCACCACGCGAATGGCGCGATAGTCGATGTCGGCATGCTGCTCGTTGCGCCTCGACGTCTCGATGCGAATGGCGTCGCGCTGGTAGCGCCGTGCCAGTGCTTCGATGTCGCGTGGCATCGTCGCTGAAAACAGGAGCGTCTGGCGGCTTGCGGGCGT
>LNEA01000182.1 GCA_001464855.1 Rhizobiales bacterium Ga0077530 | reverse complement strand
GCGCCGAAGCCATGCGCCGACCGCATGAGGTTGCCGACGTTGAGGCTTTTGGATATGCGCTCGGCACCGATGGCGAAATAGCCGCGGTTGACGGGCGGAACGGGTATCGGGCTCATGGTTCGGGCGCTCCCGGACTGCTGCGATGGTAGGAGGTGTCACATGAAGGCCGCCCTGTGCAAGTCGCTGGATGGTCCGGGCGCGATCGTCATCGAAGAGATCGCGGAGCCCACCCCTGCGGTCGGGGAGGTCGTGGTCCGAGTCGGCGCAGCGGCTCTCAACTTTCTCGATACCTTGATTACGCGAGGCAAATACCAGTTCAAGCCGGAACTGCCGTTCTCGCCCGCAGCCGAGATCGCAGGCGTGGTGGAGGCGGTCGGCGACGGAGTGAACAAACTCAAGATCGGCCAGCGCGTCTGCGGTTATATCGGCTGGAACGGCGCGCGCGAGAGGGTCGCGGTGCCGGCGAAGCTGATGATCCCGATCCCCGATGGTGTGACTGATGCTGCGGCTGCCGGCGTCAGCGTCACCTATGGCACGGCCATGCATGGGCTCAAGGATCGCGGTGGGCTCAAGACTGGTGAGAGTGTCGCCGTGCTCGGCGCCTCCGGTGGCGCGGGATTGGCCGCCGTCGAAATTGCCAAGCTGATGGGCGCACGCGTGATCGCCGTCGCGTCGAGCCCCGAGAAACTCGCGATCTGCCGCGACCATGGCGCCGACGACCTGCTCGACTATGCAGCGACCGACCTCAAAACCGGCCTCCGCGAACTGACCGGCGGCAAGGGCGTGGATGTCGTCTACGATTGCGTCGGCGGCGAATATAGCGAGGCCGCGCTCCGGTCGATCGCGTGGGGCGGGCGGCTGTTGGTGATCGGCTTCGCAGCCGGTGTCATTCCGAAAATTCCACTCAATCTGTATCTGCTCAAGAACGCTTCCGCCGTCGGCGTCTTCTGGGGCGAAATGATCATGCGCGAGCCGGCGCAACACCGCGCCAACATGATTGAGGTTTTGAACTGGGTGGCGCAAGGCCGGCTCAAACCGCACGTGCATGCCACCTATCCGCTGGCGCGCATCGGCGAGGCTATCGACGCGCTCGACAAGCGCCGCGTGACCGGTAAGTTGATTGTCGAGATCTGAGCCCTTCCCTCGGCGCACGCGCTCGAACATACGTCGCACCCGAACCCCAACGCACATGCCCAACCCGCCATGCGGCGGGCAACCACGATTGCGAAACCATGACTGCGGATCAACTGCTGATCGTCGCCGGGGCTTTCGCTGGCGGATTTGTCAACGGGCTCACGGGTTTTGGCACCGGCATGACCGCGCTGGTGCTGTGGCTTCACGCGCTCCCCGTGACGGTTGCGGCGACCCTGGTGCTGGTGTGCTCTGTCGCCGCGCAGATCCAGTCGCTGCCGTCGATCTGGCACGCACTCGACATGAAACGCCTGGCGCCGTTTCTGATCGGCGGCCTCGCCGGCATTCCGCTAGGCACCTGGCTGCTGGTGCAGGTTTCGGTCGGCACGGTGAAGTTCTGGGTCGGACTCGTGGTCACCGTCTACTGCTCGGTGATGTTGCTCGGGAGTTTCCGACCGAAGGTCGCATGGGGCGGACGTGCCGCGGACGGAGTCATCGGTTTGCTGGGCGGGATACTCGGTGGCCTCGCGGGCCTCTCGGGCGCACTGCCGACCATCTGGGCCAGCCTCCGCGACTGGAACAAGGACGCACGTCGCGCTGTGTTCCAGGGCTTCAACCTGACGATCCTGTCGGCGTCGCTCGTCGTGCACGCGGCGGCCGGGTTGGTTACTCCCGAGCTTGGACGCGCCGCCCTTATTGCGCTTCCCGGCACCCTTATTGGCGCCTTCCTCGGCCAGCGCATCTACCGCCGCCTCGACGATCACGGCTTTGATCGGCTGGTACTGGCGATCCTGCTTGTGGCGGGCATTGCGCTGCTCTGGTCGGCACTTTAAGTCGCTTCGTTAGCGCCCTTGCTTCAGAAGTCTCATCGCGTCGCGCAGGATGAGCGCATGGTCGAAGGCTAGCGCCTCCTTCCGCCAGTCCGTGACCCATTCCGCCGCCGCCGCGTCATCGCCCGCAACGGCTTTCGGCGATCGGACGCGGGTCAGGTACGCGACCGCCGCCGTGTGAAAACGTGAATCGCGCTTCGGATCGGAATAAACGCCGACGAGTTGCAGCGCGCCGGCCTTGACGCCAGTCTCCTCCATCAACTCGCGCCGGCAAGCGTGCTCCACCGTCTCGCCGACGTCGACGAATCCGCCGGGCAGCGCGTAGTGGCCGACAAATGGCGGATGCTTACGGCGGATGAGGAGAACGCGGCCCTTGGCATCGACGGCCACGCAGTCAGCGGTCAGTCGCGGCGTTACAGGTTTCGGCATGCGCATCAGTGCTCGTGCGGCTTGGATTTTTCGAACGCTGCCTTTTGCGCGGGCGACGCATCCTGTTGATATTTCGCCTGCCACTCCTTGTAGGGCATCCCGTAGACAATCTCCCGCGCCTCGTCCTTGCTGATGGTGTGGCCCGAAGCGCCCGCCGCCTCCTGATACCAATTCGAGAGACAGTTGCGACAGAAGCCCGCCAGATTCATCAGGTCGATGTTCTGCACGTCGTTACGCTCGCGCAAATGCTCGACGAGCCGGCGAAACGCGGCCGCCTCGAGTTCGGTCGTGGTCGCATGATCACGTTTCGTCATTGCTCGCTTCTCCTTCGATCATGAGTCGCTGATGACGCCGCCAATCCGACTTAGGTGCAGATCGGCTCGGTCCTTCAGTGCGTGAACCAATGCGACGACGCGATCGCCCCAGGCCTGCTGTCCAGTCTCATCCCGGATCAGGTCCTGGCGGATTTCGATCAGCGCATTGGCGAGGCCGCGCGCGGTTGCGTGCTGCCATAGGCAGTCCCCTTCGAGACTGCCCTTGTACGGCTCGTTGTCACCGACGATGAGAGTTCCGTCGGCGTTGAAATGATCGAGCATCGGTTGCGCCAGACGCGCGTCGCGATCCCAGAGTATGCCGACATGCCAGGGACGCGGCACGCCCTTCCAGCTCTCGGTGAAACTGTGGATCGAGATGATCGCGGGTGGCACGCCAGTGGCGACGCAGCGGTCGAGCACGGCGTCAACCGCATCGTGATAGGGGCGGTAGTAGCGGTCGACGCGCCGGGTGCGCTCGGCCGCATCGAGATGCCGATTGCCTGGGATCACGGCGCCATCCGAAAGCCGCATGATCAGCGTCGGATCGTCGGCACCGCGATTGGGATCGATCAGCAGACGCGAAAACCGCGTCAAAACTGCCGGCACGCCGAGCGCCGCCGCGACCGCCCGCGTCACCGCCGCCGCGCCGATGTCATAGGCGATATGACGCTTCAGTTGCGACTCGGGCAGCCCTAAAGTGCCGTATCCCGGCGGAAACGCATTGCCGGCGTGGTCGCAGAGCAAGACCAGCCCACCGTCCGCTCGCCCCCCAACGACCTCGAAACTCTCGGCCTCGAGCGGCTCGATCGATGGCATGCAATCCCTGACTGGTTCGGACGTGTCGCGCATGACGCCCCCATCCTAACGGGAAGCCATCGCAATGGCCAATCGGCGCTCGCGTATCAGCGCCGCATCACGCGCAGCCCGAGAACCCATCCGCCGCCATCTTGGCCTCGTAGGGGGCGGTCACGTTGGCGCCGAGCGTCAAGCCGGGCTTCACATCGTCCCAGTTGGTCGGCTTGAGGATAACGAACCACCCCTTGTCGTAGGGATCGGTGTTGGCGATCGCAGGATTGGCGACGAGATCATCGTTGACCGCGACCACCTCCCCCGCCGCTGCCGATTTTGCCGGCCCCACCCACTTGCCGCTCTCCACCGTCGCGCAGCTTTTGCCCGCATCGACCTTGCGGCCCGCCTTCTTCGGCGTGAACGCGACGAGTTGCCCGGCCATTGCGGTCGCCACCGTGGTCATGCCGACTTTGACTGTCCCGTCGCCCTGTTCCTGGAACCAGATGTGGTTGTCCACGTCGTACAGGAGATGGTCGGGAAGGTTGCAGCCTTTGACGACGGGCATTCTGAGGTCTCCAGTGCGGTACGTTCAAGTCGCGTTCGGTCGGTCAATGTCCCGTTGCGCGCAGCGGCTTTGCCGAACAGCAGAACTCGCCGAGCCCCGAGACGGCGATCTTGCCGCCGATGAACAGGACGAGATGCCGCGCAACCATGCCGGCAAGCGTGATGCGGTGGCCGGTGTCAGGATGATCCGGCTCGCCGGTAATCAAGTTGTAGTGGTACGCAAGTTCGCGACAGGTCTCGCGGCAGGCATTGAACGATGGTTCGCCACGCGCGCCTTGACGGTGAAGGGCCAGCAGCCGGAACCCCTCCTTGCGCTCTCGCGTCGGAACTTGCCCGCGCGCGCAGACCCACGCTTCGAGCACCGTCTCGCCAATAGCCAGCAACTCGGCTGCAGAGTCCTCCGGCGCGCGAGAAGGCTCGACGACGATCGCATCGATGCGATCCTCGATCTCGGCGAACGAGAGGCTCGCGACGTCAACGCTCATTGCGCCCTCCGCAATACCAACCGCACAACAGACCCCCGGCCGATATGCCGGCTGCCTTCGTCAAGCACCACATCGGCCTCTTCGAGCAACTCGAAGGTGGCGCCGGTGAAATCGTCGCGCAGCATGGCCTCCGTGTAAAGCATCTCCGGCGGTGGACCGCCGCGGCCACCAGCGGCGCGCTTCTCGACATGCTTCGGCGTGAAGGCTTCGAGCACCAGAATTCCGCCGGGTTTCAGCGCGTTCAGCATCCGTCGATGGAGAGCGCGGCGCGCGGACGGCACGAAATGCACAAAAATCGATGCGACGCCGTCGAACGCATTGACCGGCCAAATCCACGCATCGAGATTGGCGTGCTGGATATTCGGCTGCACGCCGCGCGACGCGGCCAGCGCGCGCGCCTTCTCCACGCCCACCGCCGATGCCTCCACAGAGACGACGTCAAACCCTTGTCCGGACAGCCAAACGCCGTTGCGTCCCTCGCCGTCACCGGGCACGAGAATGCGGCCGCGCGGAGCAAAGCGATTGGCCTGTGCGGCTAGGAATTCATTCGGCTCGGTGCCGAAAATGTAGTCTGGCCCGGCATAGTTGCGATCCCATTTGGGGCCAGTCACGACGTCGTGGGCGATGACATCCTCAGCCGTCATGTCAGACGCTTCTCGATGATAAGATCCATCGAGTCCGAGATGTTCGTGTGGATGCCGAGCGCGCGCG
>LNEA01000181.1 GCA_001464855.1 Rhizobiales bacterium Ga0077530 | reverse complement strand
ACGGCGCTCCTGCTCACCATGAGCAAACCATCGGCCGACAGCATCATCAAGAAATTCGACAATCGCGAGATCAGGCTTGTCGCGCGCTCAGCGACGGCGCTGCCGGCAGTGCCGGACGAAGCGATCGAGGCGCTGATCGACGAACTCTACGCTGCGCTCGAGAGCTCCGGTGCGCTCGCCGGCTCCGAGAACGGGGCCCAGCAACTGCTCTCCGGCGTGCTCAGCGACGATCAGATCTCGGAAATACTCTCCGAGATGTCGGGCTCGTCATCGGATCGTGTCTGGTCAAAGCTGGATGACGTCAAGGACGAGAGAATCGCGGAGTTCATCGTCAGCGAGCAGCCGCAGGTCGCAGCGGTGATTCTGTCGCGACTGGATGTCAGTAAGGCCGCGGCGGTGCTCGAAAAGCTGAGCGGTGAGCAGCGGTCCGATCTCAGTCGCAGGCTGCTCGTGATGAAGCCGATAAGCGATGCGGCGATGCAACTCGTCGGCGATCGCCTTGGCAAAGAACTGTTTGGCGAGACTGTTGTCGAGGGTGAGACCGTCAACAAGCACGCGCGACTGGCGTCGATCCTGAACAAGCTCGAGCGCGAGCAGATCGAAGAAATCCTCACCAGCATCGAAGAGATGGATCCGGCGGACGCCCTGCGGGTCAAAGGCCATGTGTTTACATTCGAAGATATCGTTGGCATGGAAGCAGAGGATCGCGCGCGCCTCATGGACGAAGTTCCGGCAGAACGAGTCGTGATGGCTCTGCGCGGCGCCTCATCCGAGTTGGCCGAATCGATACTCCAGTCTCTGTCGCCACGGTCGCGGCGGATCGTCGAGGCGGAACTGGCAACCGAGGTGCGGGTGCCGCCAAAGTCGATCGGCGAAGCGCGCCGGTGGGTTGCCGTGCTTGCCCTGAGTATGGCGGATCGGTCGCTGATCAAGCTGCGGCCGGATCCGGCCCCGCAAACGCCGGAGGCGTGAGATGGATCAGGAGGTAGAGGCGCCCGAGTTGACTGAGGGCGAGGCAGCAGCGGTCGGCGAACTGATGCGGCCCGAACTCACGCGCATTTTTCACAATACGCTGGTGCCGATTGTCGAGATGCCGGCATTGCTCGCCATATTCACGGCAGGCGCCGAGGGAAGCGCGGCGGCGCTCAAAGAGGAGTTCGGTCTCGACGCCAACCTGACGTTCCAGCAGGCGGTGCAGCAACCACTCAATGAAGCGTTGGCACCGTGCGCCGGCAGGGTCGCGGCGGTCTATACAATTTCGGAATGGGGCGCCCGCGCGGTGGTGGCGTTCGATCGGCTTATTCTGTTTCGCGCGCTGGACACCATGTACGGCGGGACCGGCAAATTTTCAGGCCCCGCGCCGACGCGCAACTTGACGGGGCTCGAGCAATCGGTCGCCGGTCAGCTTGCGAAAACCGTAATCACTCAATTCCATTCGCGCCTCGTGCCTTTCGTCGCCTTTGACTGCGTGCTTGAAATCGTCGAGCCGGAGTTTGATGGAGCGCTGTTCGATAAGGATCGATACGACCTCATCTCGGTGCAGATGAGGCTCGGTGATCTCGATGAATGGGTGATCGTCACGCTGCCGGCTCGCGGCGTCGAACTCGCGCGCGACCTAATGGGCGCGCCGGTCGAGGAAACACCGGTCGAACTCGATCCCAATTGGAGTAGATATCTCGAGCAGAACGTCGGCAGGACGGAGGTCGACCTCCTTGCGGTGGCCGCGGGGCCGCCGATGCTGCTCGGTGAGGTCGCGCGACTCCAGCCGGGGTCACTGGTCGAGTTCGACGCCGATCGGCTGGAATTCGTGCAGATCGAGAGCGATGGCGAGGCGATCTTCGAGGGGCAACTCGGCCAGACGAAGGGGTT
This sequence comes from Rhizobiales bacterium Ga0077530, assembly GCA_001464855.1. Classification (GTDB taxonomy): domain Bacteria; phylum Pseudomonadota; class Alphaproteobacteria; order Rhizobiales; family Hyphomicrobiaceae. The sequence goes on along the minus strand of LNEA01000181.1, from coordinate 16,141 downwards.
TCTCAGCATTTGCATCGAGACGCCGCTGTCGGCCAAGGCCGCCGACTAGGTCGCGCTATTCGGCCCGCACGGTGGGCGCTGTGCTTGAATTTCCCGGATCCAGGCTGACGCAAGCTCCTTGCGGTCTCCTTCGTCCTCATGACGTTGGGTTTGACGGCCAACAGCGGAGGCTTCCTTGGATACATCCCTCATTGTGTTTGCCGTAGGGACCGCTGCGAGCTTTGCGCCGATGTACTGGATCGCCTCGCGGCTGATGGGGCGGCGGCGGGTATCGGCTAAGGTCGGCGCGCGGACCCCTCTGACTGGCGGCGATCCCGCAGGCCGAGGCGAGTTCATGGATCTTCTGCGCCAGGAAGCAGCCAATCGGGCAGTCGCGGTGCTGCGCGACGCTCTCATCGAGGCGCGGGTCGCGGCCCACGACGCGTTCGGCGATGAACTCGCGTTAAGCGCGCGCACCCGCCAGAGCCTCGACGAAACGCGCCGCCTTGTCGATTCGCTGTTCCCGAACGAACTCCGCCACGCCTTTGGTCGGGGTCTCGAAACGCTGTCCTCAGCGACTTCCGAATCAATCGGTATTGCGACCGCCACGACGACTGCAGCCATCGCGGCCTTCGAGAAGTCACTCGCTGACGGCTCGACACCGGTCGTGCGGGCGACGTCGACCCGAGGGTTCCTGCAGTCGATCCGGAACAGGGGGCGAGGGTGGATGGGTGCCGGCGATGTCGGCGTGACCGCCTAGTGCGGGTTCGCGCACATCAGAATTTCGAAATTAAAAGCTTCGCGGCCGCCATTTAAGAGAGCTTTTGATTCGCCTTATTCGCCGGCGTCATCGCTTGGCGTCCGCTTTTCGCATTGGTCGACGTCGAAAATGCGCGAAGGTGGCGGCTTTTGCATTCGTGGCGCCACGGTGATTGCTGCTGGATTATATAAGAACCTATCGTGAAATGTTGCATTCGCGGCACTGTGACATGAGAACGCTCGTAGCCCCGTTTATAAAACTCTTAATACACGTTAATAACTAATGGGGAAGCGATTGATTCGCCGGGGGGCAGCGACATGATTGTGATCGTCGACGACCGTAATCTTGTGACGGACGCGTTTCGGTCCTCTTTTGATCGCGAAGGAATTCCCGCCGCGGGATTTTCCGCCGGCGACTTTGAAGGCTGGGTCGAAGCGGCCGCCAGCGAAGACGTTATGGCGATCAATGGATTTCTCATCGGGCAGTGTAATCGCCCGGATCTTTTGGCCCGCATAATCAAGCGGCGTTCCGCTGCGGCCATTATCGCGATGAAGGATCATAAAACACTCGCGAGCACGCTCGAGTTATTCGCGATCGGGGTCGACGACGTCATCTCCAAGCCATGCCACGTGCGCGAGATACTGGCGCGGATCGAGGCTATCGCGCGGCGCGTCAGCATTGAGCGCAATCGACCCACGGATGCCTCGGCGGCAATCCGAATTTTCCGCGATGGACGCGATCCGATTGTCTGTGAGGAGCCGCTGTCGCTGCCGCGACGGGAGCTTAGAATTCTCGAATTTCTCGTGACCAATCAATCGCGTCGCGTGACCAAATCGCAGATCTTCAATTCGGTCTACGGGCTCTTCGATCAGGAGATCGACGAGAACGTTATCGAGAGCCACATCAGTAAGCTGCGGCGCCGGCTTCGCAGCCGTCTCGGCTACGATCCGATCGATTCCAAGCGCCACTTGGGGTATCGCCTCGTCGGCTCCGCGAAGGCCGATCAGGATAGTGGGTCGCTCGATGTGGCTGCCGCGTTTTAGTCGCAGCATCCGGCACTTCGCGGCGCTCTGATTCGTTCCAACAGGCTGACGCAAGGTATTCGGCCATACTGTGGTCGCGGGATTTGATCCGCGCTGTGGGGGAGCCAAATGAGCGTTTATGGACTGATGCGCACGGGCGTTTCGGGAATGAATGCCCAGTCCAATCGTCTGGGAACGATCGCCGACAATATCGCAAACTCTTCGACTGCCGGATATAAGCGCGCGAGCACCGAATTCTCGTCGTTGCTCTTGAATGATACGGTTTCCGCCTACAACTCGGGCGGGGTGGAAACGAAGGTCCGATACGGCATTTCGCAGCAAGGCGTATTGTCTGCAACTGCGTCTCCCTTCGATATGGCCATTCGGGGCTCTGGGTTCATGCTGGTCGCCGACACTGACGGCAGTATCGCCCTGACACGTTCTGGTGCTTTCGTGCCGAATGGCGACGGGCAGTTGATCAATTCGGCTGGTTTCACGCTTCTCGGCTATCCGCTCGGTGACGGTTCGCCGGTGCCGACGGTCATCAACGGGACTGCCGGGCTGGTGCCGGTCAATGTATCCGGTGGCGGCATGCGGGCGGAGGCGACGACAGTCGGCTCTATCATCGCCAACCTGCCGGCCAACGCGGACGACGTCGCTGGGCCGTTGCTGCCGCTGACCAACGATCCGAACGCCGTCTCGACGGCACGTTCGTCGCTCCTCGTGTACGGCAATCTCGGTGAGGAAATTCAGCTCGACGTACACTTCGCCAAGACCGCGACGCCGGGCGAGTGGCAGATGGTGGTCTATAACGCCGCCGATCGCGCGCCGGGCGGCGGCTTCCCCTATTCCAGCGCGGCGATCGCGAATACCACACTGACGTTCGACGGGGTTGGGCAGCCGACCGGCCCGACTTCGTTGACCGTTCCTGTGCCTGGTGGCGACAGCCTCGAGCTGGATATTTCCAAGATGTCCCAGGTGGCGGGAGACTATGCAGTCGAATTGATCGACACGAACGGCAGCGCGCCGAGTCGCGTGCAGTCGATCGAGATCGATTCGGACGGCACGCTCTATGAAGTCTACGAGAACGGTTCGCGGTTCGCCGCCTACGTGATCCCGCTGGCCACTGTCAACAGCCCGGATCGTTTGTCGCCTAAGGCTGGGAACGTCTACTTGCCATCGAGTGACTCGGGGGATCTGCGGATCGGAATTCCGGGCAGCGCCGGGCTCGGAAGCCTCGCGTCGGGCGCCCTTGAAAGCTCGACGGTGGATCTGGCGACCGAGCTCGCCGACATGATCGAGGCGCAGCGCAACTACACTGCGAACTCGCGGGTGTTCCAGACCGGCTCCGAGCTGATGGAGCTTGTCGTCAATCTGAAGCGCTGAAGCCAGGCCTGACAGGGCCGGCTGGGGAAGGTAGATGTCGCTTACGCTTGCCTACGAGATCGCGCGAGGTGGCCTTATGGCCAACTCGACGGCGACGTCGGTCGTCTCGCGCAATATTTCAAATGTCGACAATCCGAACGCGGCGCGCAAATCCGTCTCCACGATCGGGACGGGTATGGGCGGCGTTCGGCTCGGCACGATCGGGAACGCCATCGCGACGTCGTTGCTCGAAAGTGTTCTTGGCAATACGTCGAAACAAGGCGAGCTCGGCTCGATCGCTGCTGCACTCGACCGGCTCGGAAGTTCGATCAACGACCCGGAACTTGGGATCAGCCCCTCTGCCATGCTGTCAGAGATGCAGTCGGCGCTGTACGCGGCGGCGGCCGAGCCCAGCAACGAGGTACTGCAGCGGAAGGTTCTGTCGACCGCGCAAAGTGTCGTCTCGACCATCAACAGCTCCGCGACGCTCGTCTCTCAGGTGCGTAACGAGGCCAATTCTGAGATCGCCGATTCAGTCGATCAGCTCGGGACGATGCTCAGCGAGTTCGAGCGCGTCAACAGCGCGATCGTTTCGGGCACGGTCTTCGGCCGCGACGTTACCGACGAGATCGATCGTCGCAATATGCTGCTGCGCGATCTGTCGGGGATGATCGACATCCAGGCGACGACGCGCACCAACAACGACATGGTGCTGTTTGCCGCAAATGGCACGACCCTGTTCGAGACGGTGCCGCGCGCCATTTCGTTCGAGAACACGCCGCTGATGCCGGGGCAACCTGGTGGGCGACTGACGATCGACGGCGTCCCGTTCTCGGGCACGGCTGCGGGGCAGCTCGGCGGCAAGATCGGTGGCCTTCTTCAGGTCCGTGACGACATCGCGCTGACGTTCGGCCGCCAGATCGACGAGATCGCGCGCGGTCTCATCGTCGCGTTTTCCGAGAGCGATCAGTCAGCGGTGCCGGTGGCGCCGGATATCGCAGGCTTGTTCACCTATGCAGGCGGACCGGGGCTGCCGCCCGACGGGTTGGTTGCGGACGGTCTCGCGATGTCGCTCCGCGTCAATCCGAATGCCGATCCTGACCAAGGAGGGGTTCTCGCGCGGATTCGCGATGGCGGTATCGGTGCGCCGGGCAATCCCGCTTACGTCTACAACACGGGCGGGACGAGTGGTTTCAGCGATCGACTCCGCGATCTCGCGGCAATGATGTCGCAAGCGCAGACCTTCGCCCCGGCGACTGGGCTCGCTACTTCGACGAGCTTGCTCGGGCTCTCGTCCACGAGTGCCGGATGGGTCGAAGGTCAGCGCAGCACGGCGCACTCGCAACTCGAAGATCGTGAGGTTCTCGGCGAACGGGCGCTGAGCGCCTGGCAAGGGCGGATCGGCGTCAATCTCGACGAGGAAATGACCACGCTCATGTCGCTTGAGCGCTCATATCAGGCATCGTCGCGATTGATCTCGACCGTGAACCAGATGTTCGACTCCCTCTTTCGAGCGATAGGCTAGCCCCATGAAAGCCGATGCCGTCTCGACGCTATCCGGCCAGGAAATCATGCGCACCGCGATGGCGCGCAACCAGACTCGTATGGCCGACACGTTGAAAGAATTCAGCACCGGCCGCCACGCCGATGTCGGTCGCACGCTCGGCTCCAAGACAGGCGCCGTGCTGGATATGCGTAACCTCATCAGCGACCTGACATCGCTCACCAGTACCAACGGGATCGTATCGGGCCGGCTCGATGGCGCGCAGTCGGCGCTCGATGGTGTGCGCAAGCTGGCGACTGGTTTCATTGACACCGCGATTTCTGTTCGCCAGAGCGGCGCTGAGCCGGCGCTGCTCGCGGCTGACGCCAAGTCGCGGCTGGGGTCGATGTTCGAGATGCTCTCGGCGACCAGCAACGGCTCGTATGTGTTCTCCGGGACCAATTCAGCCGTTGCGCCGCTTGACAACTATCTCGCCGAACCAGCCGGGCCGGGACGCTCGGCGGTCATCGCGGCGTTCACGACCGAATTCGGCTTTCCACCGGATGATCCGCAGGTATCGACGATCACGCCGGCTCAATTCACGGCCTATCTCGATGGCCCGTTTGCGGCGCTATTCGAAGATCCGACGTGGGGGACCACCTTCTCGACCGCGACCGACGGCGTGATGCGCGATCGCATCTCGAACAGCGAAGAAATCGACAGCTCCGCCAGCGCCAACGATTCCGGCATTCGCAAACTGTTCTATGCCATGTCGCTGGCCATCGACGGCGGCGCCGAAAACATGAGCGCCGATACGCGCGCGGTGCTGTCCACGCGACTGGTGGAGACGACCAATTCGGCCGTCTACGACATCGTGCGCCAACAATCTGAGATCGGCATGGGGCAGGAACGCCTTACGCAAGCCAACGAGCGTATCTCAATCGAGCAGCAGGCACTCGAGCGCCGCGTCAGCGGAGCGGAAGAGGTCGATCCCTACGAGGTCGCGGAGCGGCTCGGGATGATGATGTCCCGAATCGAGGCGTCCTATTCGGTGACCGCGCGGCTGCAGAAGTTGAGCCTGATGAACTATCTCTGAGATGGTCTTCGAGGCGCGTCGTCACAGCATGGAGTGAGGAATGCAGCGAATACAGTACGGTGAACTCCTCGACGACGATCAGCAGATGGCTCGTGAGCACGAGCGGATGGCGCTCGATCAGTCGATCATGCTGTTGGAGCAGGCGGGAGCGACGGACGCAAGCTCCGTGCAGGCTGCGGAGGCTATAGCCTTCACAAGCAAGCTTTGGACCGTTCTGGTCGAGGATCTCGCCAATCCTGACAACGGACTGCCAAAGCAACTCAAGGCGCAGATCGTGTCGATCGGCATCTGGATTTTGCGGGATCTCGAGCAGGCGCGGACGAGCGCTTCTCATGATTTTTCGGACGTCGTCGCGGTTTCCAAGGCGATACGGGACGGACTCACGTGACCAGCCACTTGAAAGTTCATCTGAAGCCAAACGAGCGCGTCTACATCAACGGCGGTGTGATCAAGGTCGATCGCAAAGTGACGCTCGAGCTGATGAATGAAGTCGTATTTCTGATCGAAGGTCACATCCTCCAGGAGGAGGATGCGACCACTCCGATGCGCCAGCTCTATTTCATCGTCCAGTCGATGTTGATGGAACCGAAGTGCGAGCCCATCGCGCGCCAGATGTACGAGCAGTCGCATCTCGCGCTGGTTCAAACGTTCAAGAACCAGGATGTGCTCGCTGGTCTCGCCGATGTGAAGCGATTGATGGACCGGGGGCGCGCGTTCGAAGCGCTGCGCAAGATTCGATCGCTGTTCCCGCTCGAGGACGAGATCCTCCAGAATTCAGCATCAACCACTGCTGCCTTGTCAGTCGCCTGACGGCATCGACGGTGCCCATAGAGTCTAACGGAGGCTGAGCGACATGGACGTATCGAGCGTTTTGAACACCAAGGCGGCGGCCCAAACGACCGGGGCAGGCTCTGGCGAAGGGGTTGGTTCTTCGACGCTGGATTATAATTCCTTCCTGACGCTGCTGATTGCGCAGATGAAGAATCAGGATCCGATGGAACCGATGGCGTCGAGCGACTATGTCGCTCAGCTCGCGACGTTCTCGCAGGTCGAGAAGACGGTCCAGACCAATGAACGCCTCGCATCGCTTCTCAATACGGGCAACTTGCAACTCGCCGAGAGCCTGATCGGGCGCGCGGTGGTCGATACCATTAGCCAAGTGGGGTGATGGTGCTTCTCGACAACGGATCCGAGTTCATGGTCGGGTCGGGCCTGATCATCGGCGAGGCTATAAAGCCATCGGATGATACGCCCGCCGGAGACGCAGAGGCGTGAACGAAGCCGATGCCATGGAGCTCGTCCAGGCCGCGATCTGGACAGTGATCGTAGTGGCGGGGCCGTGCGTGCTCGCCGCGATGGTCGTGGGCATCGTGATTGCGCTGCTGCAAGCTTTAACCCAGGTTCAGGAGGTAACGTTGACCTTCGTGCCGAAGATCATGGCGATATTTCTTGTCGCCATGTTCTCCGCGCACTTCATGGGGGCCTCGGTTTTCTCGTTCGCTCAGTTGACCTTCCTGCACGTCGAGAGGGGGTTCTGAGCGAGATCAAGCCGGCGATCCTGTCTTTTCGCGAGGAAACAGTGTGTCGCAACCAGTCACGAGCGATCTGCCGCTAAACCGCCTGGCGGGCATGTCGGACATGGGCTTTGCCGCCGGAATCGTTTTGATTCTGGCGGTCTTGTTTTTGCCGCTGCCGCCACTGCTGATCGACGCTGGCCTCGCATTCTCGATTGCCGCCGCCGTGCTCATCCTGATGGTGGCGCTGTGGGTCAAGCGGCCGCTTGAATTTTCATCGTTCCCGACCATCCTGCTGATCGTGACGATGCTCAGGCTCGCGTTCAACGTCGCGACGACGCGAATCATTCTCACGGACGGCGCGCACGGCGAACATTCTGCCGGGTACGTGATCGCCGGGTTCGCCAAACTCGTCATGGGCGGCGACTTCGTCATCGGTGTCGTCGTGTTCGTGATTCTTCTGACGGTGAACTTCATCGTCATCACGAAGGGTGCCTCGCGCATCGCCGAGGTCGGCGCGCGATTCGCACTCGACGGCATTCCTGGCAAGCAGATGGCGATCGACGCGGATCTATCGTCCGGCCTGATCGATGAGCGCGAGGCGCAAAGCCGCCGGCGTGAACTCGAAGAGGAAAGCTCGTTTTTCGGCGCCATGGACGGCGCCTCGAAGTTCGTGCGCGGCGATGCGATCGCGGGTCTCATCATCACGGGCGTCAATGTCTTCGGTGGTATTCTCATCGCGACGTTTCGGCATGGGATGCCTCTGGGGGAAGCCGCGGACGTCTTCACGAAACTGTCCGTTGGCGATGGCCTCGTCACACAGATTCCTGCGCTTATCATATCGCTTGCGGCTGGCCTCGTCGTCGCCAAGGGCGGAACGCACGGTTCCGTTGAGACGGCAATTCTGGGTCAGGTCGGCAAGCATCCGCGCGCGCTGATGATGACCGCGGGTGCCATGGGCCTTCTGGCGCTCGGCCCGGGATTGCCGATGCTGCCGTTTGCGATCCTCGGAATTATCGCGGCGATCGCCGGCATCGCGATTCCGCGACGATGGGAGCAAGAGCGCGTCGCGGAGGTCAACAAGCAGCTCGAAGCGACACAGGTGCAAGAGGAGGAGACGCGACAGTCGATCAAAGGCGCACTCAAGATCAGCGAGGTCGAGATCGTCTTTGGCCAGCGGCTGTCAGCGGAATTTCTCCGCAAGCACGACGAACTCGCACAGCGGGTCGGCAAGTTGCGGCGCAAGTTTGCCAAGCAGTACGGTTTCGTCGTCCCGGAGATAAACCTATCCGACGATTTCACGCTGCCGCCGCGCGGCTATCAGATCCGCATCCACGGTGCGACTGTCGGCAGCCATGAGCTCCCGATCGGCGACGTCCTCGTCATTATCGGCGACGGACCAAAGCCATCGGTGACGGGCGTCGATACGATGGAGCCCGCCTTCGGGCTGAAGGCGATCTGGATTCCCGAGGCCTACGCGAAGGAAGTGAAACGCGAAGGGTTTGCAACCGTCGACATCATGACGGTTCTTCTGACGCATCTGAGCGAGGCGATCCGCAACAATCTCGCCCAGCTTTTTTCTTATCGCGACATGCAGATGCTCATGGATGGGCTGCCACCCGAGTACAAGCGGCTGCTCGACGAGATCCGACCGGCGCACATCTCGTTCTCCGGGATCCAGGCCGTGCTGAAGATGCTCCTCGCGGAGCGCGTTTCGATCCGCAACATGCAGCTCGTGCTCGAGGCCATCGCCGAGATCGCGCCGCACTCGCGTCGTGCCGAGCAGGTCACCGAGCACGTTCGTCAGCGAATCGCGCAGCAGATCTGTGGCGACCTCGCCAAGGATGGAATGCTGACGGTATTGCGGCTTGGGAGCCGGTGGGATTTGGCTTTCCACGAGAGCCTGAAGCGGGATCAGCGCGGCGAGGTGGTCGAGTTCGATATCGATCCGCGCTTGATCGAGGACTTCAGCAAGGATGCGTCCAAGGTGATCGGCGCGCACACCGAGAAGGGCGAGCAGTTCGTGCTCGTGACATCGGTCGAGGCGCGGCCCTTCGTGCGCATGGTCATCGAGAGGTTGTTTCCGACTTTGCCGGTGCTATCGCACGCGGAGATCGCTCGCGGCATTCATGTGAAGGCGCTTGGCAGCATTGCAGGATAATGCTCGAACTCGACGATTATTCCGTCGGCGTGATCCTCATCCTCTGCCGGATCGGGACGACCCTGATGGTCGCGCCCGGGTTCTCGAGTGCGCGCGTGCCGGCTCGTGTCCGGCTCTACGTGGCGTTTTCGCTGGCGCTCGCAATGGCGCCGGCGGTGCTCGGCGAAAACGCGATCAAGCCGGGCGGCAGCGGGATGCTCGTTTCGCTTGTCTTTGCCGAATGTCTCGTCGGGATGGTGATCGGCCTCGTGTGCCGCTTTTATATCGCGGCGCTCGAGTTCATGGCCAACGCGATCGCGAACTATGTCGGATTGAGCGCGCTAGCAGGTGGTATCGATCACGACGAACCGGCATCGCCGCTTGCCACTTTGATTACGCTCGTTGCGACGCTGCTGGTGCTGCTGATGGATCTTCACCAGCTCCTGATCAAGACGGTTCTCGATTCCTATGGCGCCATCCCGCTCGGTGTGATCGCGGACCCGCAGTTCGGCATCCGCATGCTCTCGACTGCGCTCAGCGCCGCCTTCCTGATCAGCCTGCAGATCAGCGGGCCCTTTATCGTCTACGGCATCCTGGTCAACGTACTGTTCGGCATTCTCGGCAAGCTCATTCCACAGGTTGCATCGTATTTCGTCTCGCTTCCGTTTCTTCTGATGGGCGGATTGTTCTTCGTCTATCTGATGCTGCCGGAAATGCTGAAGATTTTTTTCGGCTCGTTCGCCTCGGTGCTGACGAACCTGTAGGAGCGGATCAATGAAACGTCGGTCGATTGCTCGGCTGCGCCGTCTGATCAAGCTCACGGAGCACCTCTACGAAAAGGAGGCGCGTGCAGCGACGGAGCTGGTCCGCGCGCGCGATGATGCGACGAAGGCGGCCGCGGTCACGCGGGCGTACCTCGATCACGACAATCTCGTCGGCAGCGTTTTTCCCGAACTCGTGAGTGCGCGGGCGGTGAAGCTTCAGCGGCGGGCGGGCGAACTGGGTGAGGAAGCCGACCACCAGATCGAAGCGGTCGCGGCGGCGCGGGGACGAGTCAAGGGCCTCGAAACCAGGCTGAGCCTCGAGATCGCAGCGGACGAGCAGGAACAGAATGCGTCGATGCTCGAAGAGGCGATCGAGCAGTTCGTGCGCCGGCGGTTCACCAGCCTGCGATAAGGTCGATCACCCACAATGACCATTGCGCATCGTGCGTCGCGTGCCAGGTGGAGCCTGGCCGTGCCGTGATCGGCGTTGAGAATTGCGAGGCAGTCGAGGTGACTTGGGTCCGATGACCAGCGACGTGTTCGGCATTTCCAGATCGGTTGGCGCGGCGCGCGCTGCTGAGCCGGCGGTCGCCACGCCGACCGGTGCGACTGGATTCGTCACGACTGTGCAGCGCGCGAGTAACATCGCGCCTTTCGAAACCGTGGTGAAACGCGCCGCCGCTGCGCAGGAAGCGCGTGCCAGCCAGCCGGGTGCTGCCCCGAGCGCCAGCGCGCCTCTGGCGCCGCCGGCAATGAGTCCGGCGGCCAAGGCGACCAAGGCGCAGAAATCCTTCGAGGCCTTCGCGCTGCAGACGTTCATCGGGTCGATGCTGCCGAAAGAGAACAGCAAGATGTTCGGCACCGGCAACGCCGGTAAGATGTGGCAGTCGCTGCTCGCCGAAAAGCTGGCCGATCAGATCACAGCGAGCGGCCGGCTGAAGCTGTTGCCGCAGCAGCAAGGCGGCACCACCGTGGCAGGGGCAGCTATTGGCGCGCCCGCAGCGGCAGGGACGGCTGATGTCACCGCACCGGCCAGCGCGGCCGCCGTGCAAGAGGGAACCAAGCGCCTGGATGCCGCCGGTAGCATGACGCCGGCGGCGCTGCAGCAGATTGTCGGCAGCCTGAGGCCGGGCCGGAGTGGGGGAGCACGCTAAATGTTTGGCGCACGTGGATACGAACAGAAAGAGACGCCGACACCGGTCGCGAACGATTCGGTGCTGCCGGCGGATACACCGCTGATGGATGCGATTCTCCAGCTAGCTGACTGGATCAGCGAAGTTCTGGAAGAGGAGAAGGCGCAGATCGCGCAGCCGGAGCGCGCCGATTTCAATGCGCTTGTCGCGCGCAAGAGCCATCTCGCGCTTGAGCTGAGCAAGCTGATGCGGGTCGCCGAAGGGCAGGTGCCGACCGAGCGCGTGCGCGTCAAGCTGCGCCAGCTCGCGGTTGATCTCGCCGCCAACGAGCGACTGCTGCGCCGGCACATGGATGCCGTCTACGAGATTTCCTCGCTGATCGGTGACGCGATCGAGCAATCGACCGCCGACGGCACGTATTCGAGTGAGATCGGGCGACGGGGACCCAAGCCATGGTGAGGATGTTGCTGCTCGGCCTCGTGGTTGTGCTGTCGACGCTGGGCGGAAGTTACGCGGCGATGAGGTTGCCGCAAAGTTCGACGCCAGGTGACGAAAGCCACGCGGCCGACGAGGTGACAGTCGTGAAGCTCGATCCCGTTTCAGTGCCGGTTGTGCGCAATGGCAAGATTCAGGGCTACGTGCTCGGGCGGATTGCATTTGCGGCCGGCACGAAGGAAATGAAAAACAAGGATCTCCTCACGCTGTACGTCAGCGAGGCGATCTTCAGGTCTGTGTACGAGGAAGAGGCGCTCGATTTTGCGGCCATGAAGCCCGTGCAGGTCGAGGCACTCGTCCATCGGATCGTCGAAAAGGCGAATGCGCGGATCGGTCGGCCGGCGATTGCGCAGGTTTTTGTCGAAGGCCTGAACTTCCTGGCGCACGAGGCGGTGCGCTGCCAGCAAGTCAAATAGCTATGGAGGAGCTGAGCGCAGCGGTGCAGCGGCTCTCCTGGGAACCATCCAACGGCAAAGAAGGAAAGCCCATGAAGACGAGTTTACGGGGCCCCCACGTGCTGTCATTCGACATCCTGGAACGCGTCCTGCCGAAATCGCGCACCGGGATCTTCGCTCTCGGATTTGAAGATCGCGAAGGACGGTTTCGGGTCCAGAGCGTTGGCAGGGATGATTACGACCTGCGCGCGCGGCTATGCGAGCTGATTGGCTCGAGCGCGATGTTCAAGTTCGCCACGCATCCAACGGCACGGCAAGCGTTCGACCACGAGTGCGAGCTCTTCCATGCCCTGCGCCCGCCGTCGAATTTCATTCATCCGGGGCGGCCGGCGGGAACGGACTGGCAATGTGCGCACTGCCTTCAGTTCCACTGATCAGCTTCAGCACATCGCGCAGGGCGCGCTGATATCCGAGATGCCAGTAGGCCTGTTCGGGCGAGTGCTGGTCGAGATGGCGCTGATCGAAGCGCGCGTACGGCGCCTCCTGCTCGAGCCAGGCTTCGAGTTCGGCAGCGCGCCGGGAAATGCGGTCGTATGTTCGCTCATCGATCATGCCGGTGATATTGCGCGGCGCCGGCTTAAAAAACGCTAAGAACGGATTTAATGAAAAGCCTTGGTTAACCGGGTGTTGCCGGTGTTTCGGAATGGGCCAAAGAAGCGTAAAAAGCAGGTGGTTTCGGCTGAAATCAAACCGCTTTCTGCGGTCGACCGTTGATCACTGTGGTGGTCGCGTCGGCGGACGTGGCAGAGCTATCCTTCGTCTCGTCCCTCGGCACATCGCCAGCCGTGCGCATCTGGAGATCGAACAGCATCGTGATCAGCGCCGAAGCGTTCTGTGCGTTCCGCGCCTCGTTGAGCGTTCCGGGCGAGATCCCCGTCAGCTGATCCCGCAGGGTCGCGGCCACCTCACTGCGATCCATGCCGATCGGCGCTTCCGCCCGGGTCTCCAGTGGGGCAACCGCATCGGGCCTGCTGGCTGGCGTCGGCGCAGCCTGCACGGAAGAAGCCGGGGGCGTGGGCGCCACGGCCGAAAGGGTCGCCGCCTTAGCGGCTGGCGCTGCACCGCCGGCCCCAGTGCCGATCCAATCGACCTCGGCAAGGCGCCGCTTCAGCAGGCCCGGCAGCACTTCACCTTGCGCCTTCGAATATTGCACGAACCGTTCGCGAACGCCTTCGATGTCGCCATTGCGTACGGCGTCGCCGAGCCCCGACGAGATCCATCGCGTGCCGGCGTTGAAGGTCAGGGATGTGAGAGCTGCCTTTGTGCCCTCGTCCCAACCCTTGGCGTGCTTTTCGACGATGTCACGGGCGACGGCGATCTCGGCTGTGAACCGCCGTTCGGCTTCCTCCGGCGAGATCGATTCGCCGGGATAGAGTGCCTTAGTGCCGTAGCCGTTGCTGTGCTGGGCATAGTCCCACTTGGCTTGTGGCGTGAAGCCTTCGAAGGACTTGATGGCTGAGAGATAGGTCTGATTCATGATTGGCCCGAAACGATCACGTCCAGCAGGCCGCGGGCGCGGCTCGAACGAATTCCTGCACCGGAGAATGCGCCGCTTTGCTTGTGCCGGGCTAGAGTCGCGACGGCTGGTCGTTGTGGTTCGGCAACAGCGAGGTGCCTTCCTGATGGGCTGGGTCCGTTGGTCGCACAGCGGATGGCAACCGTTGGGGCACCGTTCATCTAACCGCCAGCAGGGTGATGCGGCCGCGCCGTTGGATCGATAGCCGAGCCGGCGAACGGGAGGCACGGACCCTTCCATCGGAAGTAGTCCGGCGTTATTGCTGCGCCACTCAGGTCATGACGATGAACGACGGAACCTTCGCCTTGTCGCGCTCCGCTCCCACGCGGCCAAATTGCTATAGCGACGCCGACGGGCGGGCGCGGATCGGCTTGATTGCGCCGATACTGCTAGCTCTGGTCGCCTTTGCCGTCTATTGGCGCTCGGCCGCGATCCTCGATGGGCGCAGCACCACCGCGATGTTCGGCGCCGATTCCCCGCACTACGAGTACCTGCGACGAAGCCTGGTCAACGATCGTGCGGCGCGCTTCCATCCGTTGACCATCGTTCTGGGGCTTGGGTGGATGAAGCTCCTCGTGCCACTGACAGCGTGGATGACGCCGGCGGTGCTCCTGAACGGCTTGTTCGCCGCCATCGGCGCGATCGGCGTCTGGGCTTCCACGATCACCTGCGCGTCGCTGCTGCCGCGGCGCGTGGCGCTGCTCGGCGGGATGCTCTACGCGGCGTCGCTGGGGATATGGTATTTCTCGGCCATCGAGGAATCGAAGATCGTCACCGCGACACTCTCGGTGCTCTACATCGCAGCCTATGTGCGGCTGCGTGACCGTTGGACAATTGCCGGCGCTGTCGGGCTCTCGATCATCCTGGCCATGGCCTGTCTCAACGAGATCGTGTCGGCCGGCCTTGTCGCAATCCCCGTCGTCGACGCGCTGGCAAGGCGCGGCTATGAGGCTCGCCGCGAGTCGTGGATCGTGGCTCACGCGATGGTCGTTCCGGCCGTGTGGTTCTTTCTCGAAGTGTTCGTCAACGGCCGGCTGATCCCCGAAAGCGCGGTCGCGGAAGGCCAGTCGCATTTCAATATGCTGCTCTACTACTTGGCCAAGAACGACTACGGCCTCGCCAGCATCTATTCGTTCGTCCTGAACTGGATCTTTTTCAACATCGCGGCGCCAACTCCGACGGCACCGCTGTGGGCGCAGTTCGGTGGCTACTTTGTGCCGGAGTTCATGAACTACTTCCGCTCGCTGCCGACGATCGGCGTCGTCGCGTCACTGGCAGTGATCGTCGTCGCGAGCGTGTTGCCGGGTTACCGCGCCCGCAATCTTGGGATGGCGGGCACGCTGCTACTGGCGCTCACCGCCTATGCGCTGGTTCGCGCGGCGTTCTTCTTTTTCTTCAATCCGGCGGAGCCGATGCTGTTCAGCCCGGCGGTGACGCTGGTGCATTGGCTGGTCCTGCTGGTGCCGTTTGCAGCGTCGCGCTTTCCCGCCAAAGGAACGGTGCTCGCCGTACTGGCGATCTGTCTCGTCGCGACCAACGCTGGGCTTATTCTCGGGCGCGACGTATGGGCGATTGCGGCATGGCGCTGAACGGCGGTGAGACGCGTAGTCGGTTGCGGATCTAATGTCGCCGTAAGAGTGCGGACTTCGTTTCGAGGGGCAGGCCGTGGCGGCACCATTGAAGGCGGCACGCAATGCGCTGGCGGGACCGCAGGGGAAATTCCTGGTTGCGGGCTCGATCGCGTCGCTGGTCAACTGGCTCGCAAGGTTTCCTCTTGAGTGGTTGATGCCTTTTGCGGCCGCAGTGCTGGCGGCGATGGTCGTTGGCATGATCTGCGGGTTTCTGCTCTACGACCGGTGGGTGTTCGCAGGCTCGCCCCGACCGCTGCTGACGAAGATCCGCGATTTCGTCGCCGTGAATATCGCCAGCCAGGTCGTGATGTTCGTCGTCTCGGTTGGCGCGCGCGAATTGCTGCTCTTTGCCGATTGGTCAGTGACGATCGCAGGCGCCGCCGCGCATCTGATCGGGATCGCGTGCGGTGCCCTGCTGAGTTTCTTCGGCCACCGCGCGATCACGTTTGGCGTGCGCGCGAAGTGACGCTTACCACTGCATGGCATCGGTCGGTGCAGCGATGCCCTCGAAACGCATGTCGCGAAAATCGGCGATCTGCCTTGCTGCGCGCAATTCTTCCGCCGTGGTGGCCGCACCTCCCCGCACGAGTCGATAAATGCAACCGTCGCAGGCGAACAGCAGATCGTCGCCGTCATGGTGAACCCAATCGACCCAGGTGGCGCCGAAATCGGTGAGGGCGCGTCTCAGGTCGACATCGGGATCCGAGGGCCGACGCGCCGAGGGGTTGAGCCCGCGGCCGGTTCCGAACCACGAGGCGACACGCGTGGTTCTGGGAATCGCGACGTTT
>LNEA01000180.1 GCA_001464855.1 Rhizobiales bacterium Ga0077530 | reverse complement strand
GGTTTTATCGCCGGCGCGGTGAGGGAGTCATAAGGCCGAGCGCGCAGGGATCGTCTCGACGTCCGTTGCCACATTGCCGACGCGTGATGCTGCGCAGCCCAATAGATCAGCTTCTTGCCGTTCGGCGACAAATCGCAGAGCCTGATTTGTCCGCGCATCCACTGGCCGGGCGTGAAGGTGTCGCGCCTGAGGTCCCAGGTGATGAGACGCCAGTACGTCCGCGGGCCGCGGCGCAGGATCACAGCCGTAGGCGCCGATGCAGCGAACAGCACGTCGAGACGCGTGCGATAAGGTGCCGTCGGCGCAGAAGGCTGCTCCATGTGCTACCCGAGTTCGAATACGACACGGCCGCGGACCTTGCCCTCGAGGATTGCGGGCGCGAGGGTCGTCACGTCGGCGATGGGGCGGGTGACGGTGATGGCATCGAGCTTGGCGATGTCCAGATCGCGCGCGAGGCGTGACCACGCCTCGAGGCGGCGCGTGCGGGGCGCCATCACGCTGTCGACGCCCGCGAGCGTGACGCCGCGCAGGATGAACGGTGCGACCGAACCCGGCAGGTCGAGACCCTGCGCTAATCCGCACGCCGTGACGCAGCCATCGTACTTGGTCATCGAGATGACATTGGCGAGCGTCGTCGATCCAACCGTGTCGACGGCGCCGGCCCATCGCTCCTTGTTGAGCGGTCGCGCCGGTCCTGACAACTCCGCCCGATCGATGATCTC